>CAZKTX010000044.1:10429-18922 GCA_964555805.1 uncultured Rikenellaceae bacterium | reverse complement strand
TGCAAGGCTCAGCGTTACAGGTATGCAAATGCCGACATGAGCGACCTGGAGGAGAAGCTGAAAGAATCTCAGGCACAGCGCTTCAGGCTGATAGTCACCGACGGCGTCTTTTCGATGGACGGCAATGTAGCGCCGCTCAACAGGATCCATGAGCTTGCCGGCAGGTATAATGCTATGATAATGATAGATGAATCACACTCTGCAGGGGTTGTGGGTGATACCGGACGAGGTGTCACAGAGCTTTACAACCTGAAGGGAAAAGTCGAGATCATCACCGGCACCCTGGGCAAAGCTTTTGGCGGAGCCATAGGCGGATTTACAACAGGTAAAAAGGAGATCATCGAGTTGCTTCGTCAGCGCTCGAGGCCCTACCTCTTCAGCAATTCAATCCCGCCTCTCGTTGCTGCAGCAGGCATCAGGATGATAGAGATGATGACTGAAACAAATGAGCTCCAGGACAAACTGCATTTCAACACGAAGTATTTCATGGAGAAGATGATAGCGGCAGGATTTGACATCAAACCCACCCAGTCGGCCATCTGTGCAGTCATGCTTTACGACGCCAAACTGTCGCAGGAGATGTCGGTCAGGCTGCTGAATGAAGGAATCTATGTCACAGGCTTCTACTACCCGGTGGTTCCCAAGGGCCAGGCAAGGATCAGGGTCCAGCTGTCGGCAGCCCACGAACAGGAGCATCTCGACAAAGCAATCGCAGCCTTCAAAAAGATCGGCAGAGAACTTGAGGTGATTAAATAACTATTGCCTTTACCCCCCTTTAGGGGGGATGGGGGGTAAAAAAGGCCTTTAGCGGGCAAGGGGGTCTTCAGAAAATAATCACCCGCATTTTGACGAACCGCAGTCTTTGCAGATCAGGCAACCTTCCTCGTACACGAGATTATCGGAACCGCATTCACCGCATTTTCCCTTTGCTCTTGTGCCGTTCGGGATGTATTTCTTAAGCGCCCTTTCAACACCGTTCTTCCAGTTGTTTATCGATTCGCTGTCGAGTTTAAGTGACTGAACAAGGTTCACGACATCCTGGATGGGCATCTCATGGCGGAGCACTCCCGATATGAGCTTGGCATAGTTCCAGTATTCCGGCTTGAACATGTGGGACAGTCCCTCAAATATCTTTTTATATCCGTATTTATCTGTGTACTGGAAGTCATATCGAGTTTTGCCGTCATCAAGCTTAACCTTTATTATCTTTCCCTTCACGATTGTTTTCGGAATCGGGAATACCTCATCATCTGCGAGACCTGTGAATATCTCATAGGGTCTGCCGTCCTTGAGACCTACGAATGCAACCCATTTTTCCTCGTTGAAGTTGAAGCGGATCACATCGCAGTCGAGGACTCTGGGGCGTTTTGGCCTTTCAGCCCTTGCATCGCTCTTACCGGCGATCAGAACCCCGTCGCGCGAACCGTCGCGGTAAACTGTAGCGCCCTTGCAACCCGATTTCCAGGCTGTCAGATACAGTTCGCTCACAAGTTCTTCCTTTGCATCCGACGGCAGGTTGATTGTAACGCTTATTGAATGGTCGACCCATTTCTGGATAGCGCCCTGCATGCGAACCTTTGCCACCCAGTCGACATCATTTGCCGTTGCCTTGTAATATGGTGATTTAGCTATTATTGCATTTATTTCCTCATCTCCCATACGTGTAACTTTGTCGGGATCGTATCCGTTCAGTTTCAGCCAGTCGACAAACTTGTGGTGGAAAACTATAAACTCTTCCCATGAGTCACCGACCTCATCCTTAAATGAAATTTTAACATCCTTATCGTTCGGATTCACTTTTCTGCGGCGCTTGTAGAACACCGAGAAGATGGGTTCGATTCCCGAGGTAGTCTGGGTCATGAGGCTGGTTGTTCCCGTGGGTGCTATCGTGAGAAGGGCTATGTTACGGCGCCCGTATTTTACCATATTGTTATACATCACCGGGTCGGCCTCTTTCATTCTGAGAATGAATGGATTATTCATTTCCCTTTCTGCGTCGTAAATTGTAAAGGGACCTCTCTCCCTTGCAAGGTAGGTTGATGATTTGTATGCTTCGAGAGCCAGAGTCTTGTGCACCTCGACCGAGAAATTTATTGCCTCATCACTTCCATACCTCAGGCCGAGTGCTGCAAGCATATCTCCTTCGGCTGTTATACCAATGCCTGTCCTTCTTCCCTGTTCCGCCTTTTTCCTTATGTTCAGCCAGAGGTTCTTTTCGACCCTTTTCAGCTCTTCCAGTTCAGGATCTGCATCGATCTTGGCCAGGATTGCATCTATCTTATCAAATTCAAGGTCAATTATGTCATCCATCATCCTCTGAGCGAGTCCCACGTGTTCCTTATAAAGTTCAAAATTAAATGTCGCCTTGTCGGTGAATGGATCCATCACATAGCTGAACAGATTGATTGCCAGCAGACGGCAACTGTCGTAAGGGCAGAGGGGTATTTCGCCGCACGGGTTTGTTGATACAGTTTTGAATCCCAGGTCGGCGTAGCAATCGGGAACGCTTTCCCTTATTATTGTGTCCCAGAAAAGCATGCCGGGTTCAGCCGACTTCCAGGCATTATGGATGATTTTGGTCCAAAGCTGAACGGCATCTACATCCCTGACGAATTTCGGATTATCTGATACAATTGGATATTGCTGACGGAAGATAGTTTTATTCTCAACGGCTTTCATAAACTCATCGGTTATTTTCACCGAGACGTTAGCTCCTGTTACCTTGCCGCTTTCCATTTTGGCATCGATGAACCTGCCGCTGTCGGGGTGCTTGATTGATATTGAGAGCATCAGTGCACCGCGTCTTCCGTCCTGCGCCACCTCGCGGGTGGAGTTTGAATATCGTTCCATGAAGGGGACAACACCGGTTGATGTAAGGGCGCTGTTGAGAACGGGTGAGCCCTTGGGCCTTATGTGGGAAAGGTCGTGTCCCACCCCACCTCTTCGTTTCATAAGTTGCACCTGTTCCTGGTCGATCTTCATGATCCCGCCGTAAGAGTCGGCGATACCGTCGTTTCCGATCACAAAGCAATTCGAAAGCGATGCTATCTGGTAGTCGTTTCCGATACCGGTCATGGGCCCTCCCTGGGGCACAATGTATTTGAAATCCTTCAGAACGCTGTATATAAGTTCCTCGGGAAGAGGGTTCTTGTATTTGAGTTCGACCCTCCGTATCTCCCTTGCCAGCCTTCGGTGCATATCGTCGGGTGTCTTCTCAAAGAGGTTCCCGAACGAATCCTTCAGGGCATACTTATTCGCCCAAACCCTGGCAGCCAGTTCATCACCTTTGAAATACTCGATGCTGGCCTCGACTGCCTCATCGTGAGAATATATGACCTTCTCCGATTTCTTTTCAGCCGGTTTGTCAGGATCCTTCATTTCTGTTCTTTTTTTGTTTTCTGTTGTTGCTGCATCACTTGTTTTTGCTGATGCGATGACTGATTCCTGGACAAATAAATCTCCCATCTTAAAAAAATAATACTGTTAACTTTTGATAATGTTACGATTAAACGACCGTTGATTTTTGTAGCGGGTAATTGCTAAAATAGATAAGCATCCTACTTGATGCAAGCTTAAAAATTTAACTTTATTAACATTCGAAGGGGGAGTTATTAACTAAGGTTCATGGCGCTGAATTTCAGCACATTAACCACAGACAAGTTCATGAACCGGGCTTTTAACCGGCCTGACCCGAAAAAAGAAGGGCGCCTGAACAAGGCGCCCTCTATTTAATACTACCGGAAATCGCTTAGTTGAAAATGTAGCGAAGACCAACCTGCAGCATCCAGCACTGATTGATGTTCAGATAGGTGTCGTAGGTTTTCGTAGGATAAGCATCCTTAACCTTTACCATTGAATAAGTAGGGACATTGGATGCGTTGCGGCCTTCATACTTCAGGATTGATCCATAGTTACTGGCTGCCATATTTTTGTAAACACCCCAGTTTGAATTGATGAGGTTGGCTGCGTTGAGCACATCGATACTTAGCTGCAGTGTATTATTTGTGTTTCCGGCTTTAACCGAGAAATCCTGGACAAAGCGGAGGTCAATCCGGCTCACCCATGGTGCACGTGCGGCATAAGCTTCAGCATATTCTCCCTTGTGTTTGCTCAGGTATTTATCCTGTTCCATGAATGCGAAGAATGCATTTTCGTCGGCTGCGGTCAGGAATGATACTTCACCTTTCTGTTTCGGTATGTAAATCAGGTCTGTTGTGACACCGTCACCGTTCATGTCGTTGCTGTAAGCAAAGGAGTTACCGTAAGGAGTGAAGCCCGAATAGAACAAGCCGATAGTTGATGCCATATGATCGTTCAGGTAAGGAATTCTGTATGATAATGATCCTGTGACCCTGTCGGGCATTACATACTGTGATCTCTGAACGGTCGGGTTGTTTGGTCCGTCAACTGAGTAAACCCCAACCCAGGCAGAGTTGGCATTGCTTCCGGGCATACCTGACATTTCCTTCATTTCCGTCCGTGTGTATGCAAGCATCAGGTCGAGGTTATTTACAGGTTCTGCATTCACGGTAAGGTTAAATGTGTAGCCATAACCCTTGTTTGTATTTACCAGAACGCATGCGTCCTTGATTGTGCTTGTGTAAAGATAGTCGGCCGGGTAAATGTAACGTTTGTCGGGTCCGGCAAATCTTGTCCATGTCGTTGCAGGATTTTTAACAGCGTAATTCTCGATCATAACTGCATTTATGTTCTTTGTGAACATTCCTTCAGCTGTAACTGACAACGGGAATTCAACAGGCACTTTGTAGTCGACAGCCAGTGAGGATTTCCACACCTGGGGCATCCTGAAATCAGGATCCACGCCTGCGATTGAGCTTGGTACGCTTCCATCCTCGGGGGTAACCACAGTCTGGAAATCCAGCCTGTCGATCATCTCATCAACATTTGTTATCATAGGACCTGCCAGCAGAGCCAGTTTCGGATCGGTGGAACGAACTGTTCCGTCAGCGTTGAATCGTGTCTGCAGTTTCATCAGAATCTGGTTCATACCTGCATTCGAAGGCATGTTTGTAAAGAATACAAGGGGCAGACGGCCGGTGAAAATGCCTGTTCCGCCTCGTACAACGATGGATTTATTTGAATTCACATCCCATGTAAAGCCTACGCGGGGAGACAGATTGATTCTTGATTTTGGCCATTCTCCGGTATCAATATGCCTTCCGCCGAAGTCGAGTTCCCTTATTGCGTTGTTTGTAATTATATCATCAACAAATGAAAGATTATCAGCACGCAGGCCAACGGTAAGCTTGAAATTCTGAAGCGGGTTCCATTCATCCTGGATGTAGGCTCCGATCTGGTTGAATTTTACAGCGTTTGAAGGAACCAGGTTGCCGTTTGTACCATATGTAAGTGCAAAGTCGACAGGTGCTGCTGCGCTGAGGAAATCAGTCAGACTGGCATAGCGATAATAACCCGTTCCGTTACGCATATAGTTATTGTCGGCCATCTGGTATTCGAAGCTGAGCCCTGCGGTCAGCTTATGGGCATCAAGATAATAGGTGAAGTTGTCCGTAGCAGTAATGATCTTGTTCTTAACGCCGTTGTTCCATGTGAACAGTTCATAACCGGCTGAGATATAGGGAGCCAGTGCATCAGCTCCATCTGCAATGTCGCCGCTCATTATATCGATGAAAGGGAAAGGAGAAGAGGTCGATCCGCGCACGTCCTTGATGTCGGAATAAGTAACAAGCAGCTGATTTGACATAGTGTTTGAAAACCTGCTGTTCAGTTCCAGCGATCCGGAATTTACAATATTATCCTGTGAATACATTGAATTTGCAAAGGAGAATGAAAATTCCCCGATGCGATCCTTGTTGCGGTCGCGATAGCTGCCATCAGTTGAGTTCCCGTTGGGAGGGTTCCATCCAGTGTTTTTTGTGTGATTGTAACGAACGCTCAGTTTGTGTGCATCAGTGATATTCCAGTCGAGGCGGGCGAGGTACTTAAGGTTTGACTCGTCGGCCGGGAAATTTGAGTAAGATCCGGTTTCGTAGCCGTAATTATTTCTAAGGAAATCAGAAACTGATTGTAAATCATCTTCCGTGACGCGCGAAATTGTCTGCTGGTCGGAGACACCATTCTGTGAAGCGCGCCAGCGGATCACCTGCTGTGGAGTTTTTTCATATTCAAGGTTTCCGAAGAAGAAGAGTTTGTTTTTAAGTATGGGACCGCCGACCGTAAAGCCGTAGATTGAGTTCGATTCCTTTTTGCGGTCTCCGAAATCGTGGTCGCCAATCTTGTTACCCCTCATGTTCTGGTTTGTATAATAGGTATAGGCAGTCGCCTTCAGGGTGTTTGTCCCTGATTTTGTGATTGCATTAATACCGCCGCCGATGAAATTGGTCTGGCGGACATCGAAAGGAGCAATTACAACCTGAACTTCCTCAATTGCATCGAGTGAGATTGGATTTCCTCCGCCGGGAAGGTTGCTGCTGAGTCCGAAGTTATTATTGAAGTTTGAACCGTCGACTGTGAAGTTAGTGGAACGTCCGTCACCTCCAGAGAAACTCATCCCGTTAGAATAGGGGGAAATCCTGGCAATATCGCTGATATTGCGGTTGATAGTAGGCATCACAGTCATCTGCACAGCAGAAATGTTTGTTGTGGCGCCGGTTTTCAAAGTGTTGAACTTCGAAGGTTTTGCGCCGATTACTGTGACTACATTGAGTTCAGTGCTCGATTCGGTCATGCTTACATTAAGCCCGAACAACTCGCCGAGCGAAAGATTGATATCAGTGAAGGTCTCCTTTGAGTAACCTATAAAGGTTACTTCCACCTTGTAGGGACCTCCGGGACGCATTCCCTGGATTGAATACAATCCCTGGGTGTTTGCAGTTGCGCCGTAAATTGATCCGGAAGGCACATGTGTTGCAACAACTGTAGCGCCAGCAAGGGCCTCTCCCTGTTTGTCGGTAATTTTACCGCTCATGGAAGATGTGGTTGAACCCTGTCCGAAAGAAATTATGGCCATGGACAGGAACAACAGAACTGTAAAAGAACGTTTGTAAAGTTTTATCATAAGATTCAGGATTTGTTTGTAAAAAAGATATACTGTTTAATTGTAATTAGCTGATTTCATGGTACTAGAAAAAAATAACCCTTACTAATAACGGGCTGTTGAATTTACACTTCATTAAACTATGCCTCCCCAAACTGAATTAACTAGTTGTTAACAAGTTTTCATCATTGTTTGTTAATATCTTCCCCGATAATTATACCTAATATTTTACGCGTTGCTCCGGCATTTTCCTTAACATACCGGCCGGCGGATTCTGCTGCTTTACTGTAGAGTTCGTCATTGCCTGCAAGAGACTCAAAAGCCGACCCGAATTCCTCATAACTGCTGAACGAACGGGCTCCGCCAAGGGCTATCAGGTCGACTGCTTCACGGAACTTCCCGTAATTGGGACCGAACAGCACAGGGATGCCCCAGCAGGCAGGTTCGAGGACGTTGTGAATTCCCTTGCCGAATCCCCCTCCCACCACTGCAATGCCTGCGTACCTGTATGCCGATGAGAGCATTCCCATATTGTCAATTATCATGACATCCGCTCCTGCCCCGGTTTCACTGAACTCAGAATATCTGACAACACCTTTCCCAATCAGTTTTTCGAGCCGTTCAATATTTGATCTATCAATCTCATGTGGTGCGAACACCCACTTCACAGTTCCGGGATGTTCATGCATATATCGCGCAATAATCTCTTCATCTGGCGGCCAGCTGCTTCCTGCCAGAACGAGACGGCTGCTGCCCCTGAAAGTCTCCAGAGCCTCAATATCCTTTGCGGATGAAGCAATCTGAATCACCCTGTCGAACCTTGTGTCGCCGGCCACGGTTACATTGTTTATCCCTGCGCCTCTTAACAGACTTTCCGACTTCTGATCCTGAACGAAAATATGGGTGAAGCTCAAAAGCATCTTTCTGAAGAACCCTCCGTACCATTTAAAAAAATGCTGACCTGGTCTGAAGATACCGGATACAAGATAAAGAGGTATGTTCTTCCTGCTTACCTCGGAAATATAGTTATTCCAGAATTCATACTTCACGAATATGACTGCCGATGGATTTGCAGCTCTTATAAATCTCTCTGCGTTTCCCGGTGTGTCGGGCGGCAGGTAGCAAACATAATCAGCGCCCATGTAATTCTTCCTTATCTCATAACCTGAGGATGAAAAGAAGGAAAGAATTATCCTGGTCTGAGGCTGCCGGTTCCTAAGCTCATCAATCAGCGGTCTTCCCTGCTCAAATTCGCCCAGCGAAGCGCAGTGCACCCAGATATTTTTTTTGCCTGCGTCTGACTTTTCCTTCAGCTTTTCTTCCCAGCCTTTCCATCCCTTTGCCATGAGCCGCACTTTTGAATTGAAAGGCGACAACAGCCTCACTATGAGGATAAACAAGAGGATTCCGGTGTTGTACAGAAACTTCATTCGGCAATTTGAGGCGTCAAAGGTAATAAATAATAAAATAAAATT
>CAZKTX010000044.1:0-10329 GCA_964555805.1 uncultured Rikenellaceae bacterium | reverse complement strand
GCCGTTTGGCAAATTCGTGTTATTTTTGCATGACATTGCGCCTGACATGATAAGATTAATAGCCCTTATTATTTCGATAGTCCTCCAGATCATAGCTGCCTCAATAGCTCTCCGGTTCATGAAGCTTACAAAATACAGGCTTTCATGGATATTACTGTCAATCTCATTCGTTTTCATGGCTCTCAGGAAAATCTTCCAGCTCTTCGAGTTTTTCAGGGGCACCCCGTCGCACACATGGCAGATGATCGACTACTGGCTCGATGTTATAATTTCATTCATGATAATAACCGGAGTGGTTCTTATAAGGGAACTGTTTTATTCGATAAAGCGTGCCGACATCGACAGGATGAAGTCGGAAAAAAGGGTCATAAGCGCAATTATAAACACCGAGGAGAATGAGAGGAAGCGGTTTGCCAAGGATCTTCACGACGGGCTGGGTCCCCTCATGTCAACTGTCAAGATGTCTCTGTCGGCCCTGGGCGGAAGGATCACTGATCCGACCGACACTGTTATACTCAACAATACAAATCACCTGATAAACGAAGCCATCAACACGCTGAAAGATATCTCGAACAATCTCAGTCCTCACATTCTGTCGAACTTCGGTGTCTCCAGCGCTCTTTCAGCCTTCATTGCCAAGATTAACCAGACAAAGGCTATTGAGATTGATTTCAAGTCGAATATGGAGAACAGCAGGATTGATCCGGAAAAGGAAGTTGTAATGTACCGGGCTGCCTGTGAGCTGATTAACAATTCAATCAGACATTCCGGGGCATCAAGGATCGAGATTGAGCTGAACAGGCTTGAAAAATTCATTACCTTGCAGTTCTCCGACAACGGGCGCGGGTTTGATACTGCCTCGATTGGCAATGAGGATAATGAGAAAGGGATGGGGCTGTCGAACATTGAAACAAGGGTAAAGTCGGTAGATGGCGTCTTCATCCTTGAAAGCAACCCGGGAAAAGGCACCAGCGCCCTTATCAAAATGATTGAATAAGATTCGTATGGAAAAGATCAGAATAATAATAACCGACGATCACCAGCTTTTCCGGAACGGACTGAAGATCCTTCTGAACGCCTTTCCCGAGTTTGAGGTAACGGGAGAGGCATCAAACGGCGAGGAGTTCCTAAAGCTGATAAGGGAAACAGGCGCCGACATTGCCCTGATGGACATCAATATGCCTGAGATGGACGGCATAGAGGCTACAAGGAAAGCGCTCAGGCTCTGCCCTGAACTCGATATTATCGCCCTGTCGATGTACGGTGAGGAGGAATATTACTATAAAATGGTTGATGCCGGGGCCAAAGGTTTTGTACTCAAGGATTCTGATATTTCGGAAGTTAAGGAGGCCATTCTTACAGTGAACAAAGGAGGCAGTTTCTTCTCGCAGGAGCTTCTGTACCATGTAATTCAGAAGATAAAGCACCGTGAAAACGAAAGCAAATCAGCCAACCTGTCAAAGAGGGAGAAAGAGATACTGCTTAAGATCTGCGAGGGACTTTCGAATCAGGAAATAGCTGAAAACCTTTTCATCAGCAAACGTACAGTCGACAAGCACAGGGCAAACCTGTTGGGCAAGACAAGTTCTAAAAATACAGCCAGTCTGATTCTTTTCGCAATCAGGCACAAACTAATCGAGATATAATCCCGTTCTCTATTAATTAAAAGAGAACTAAATGAGTGAGTCGTCAACTCTCGGCAGGAAAGGGGAAGATCTTGCTTTGTCTTTTCTGCAGAACAATGGCTACAAGATCAGGAACAGAAACTGGAAAGCCGGGAAACTGGAGGTGGATATAATCGCCGAGACAGATAAATTCATAGTATTTGTCGAGGTGAAGACACGGTCTGAAGATTTCCTGGAGTCGCCGCAGGATGCGGTTACAAATCAGAAGCAGAAATCGCTGGTCCTGGCTGCCGACACTTACATCAGGTGGTTCGATATAAGCAAGCCTGCGAGATTTGATGTGATAACGGTACTCGCGAAAGGCCAGACATTGATGCTGGACAAACATATAGAGGATGCGTTTTATCCAACGCTGAGATAGGCATGAAGCATGGGTTCGGAATTATAGGAGCAGGTTCGATAGCCGAGGTCCACGCGAGGGCCATTGATACAATCATGGATTCGGTGCTGGTTGGTGTTTTTGATCACAACCCTGGCAAAACCCAGTCATTCAGCACCAAACATAATTGCAAAGCCTTTGATTCAGTCGAGGAACTCTGTAATGACGATGCCATCGACATTGTCTGCATCTGCACCCCGTCAGGCTTGCATCTCGAACCCTCCCTAGCCGCCATAACAGCCGGAAAGCACTGCATAATAGAGAAACCAATTGAAACAAGCATCGAGCGCTGCGACAGGATAATAGATGCCGGCATTAAACACAACGTGCTTGTGTCGGGCATATTCCCGATGAGGTTCAGCAAGGTCAACCTGGAACTTAAAAAAGCCATCACAAGGGGACGCTTCGGGAAACTTGTGATGGGTGATGCTTATGTTAAATGGTTCAGGACTCCCGAATACTATAAAGAAGTTAAATGGAGGTCCGATCTTGCCGCCAGCGGAGGCGGGGCCATTATGAACCAGGCTATTCATTCGATCGATCTCCTGAGGTGGTTCATGGGAAGAGTGTCGGCGGTATGTGCGTTCTCCGGACTTGTTGGTCATGAGGGCATTGAAGTGGAAGATGTTGCTTCGGCAACCCTTAAATTCGAGAACGGTGCAGTTGGAGTGATTGAGGCCTCAACGGCCGTCAATCCGGGATTCTACAGAAGGATCGAAGTGCTGGGGACAAAAGGCTCGGTTGTGATCGAAGAGGAGAAACTGCTCACATGGAAATTTGATGAAGAGACAGAAGAAGATGAAAAGATAAGGGAAAAATTCTCAGGAAGCAATGTGACGGGAGGAGGGGTTTCTGATCCGAAAGCAATAAGCGACCTGGGGCACCTCCGGCAGCTTCTCGACATAATAAAGGCTGTCGATAACGGCCGTGCCCCTGCAGTCGATGCCCATGAGGCAAAAAAGGCAGTCGAACTGGTTCTTGCGATTTATGCAAGCGCAAAGAACAAGCGGATAGTTTATCTCTAAAAATTTACTGTATAAAGCCCACTATTGAAGAGCCATCAGGTTGCAGCCACGAATATCAGTGTTGTCTATTCTTCCTGATATTTCAAAAGCCCCGTCTTCATGAAGCCTTCCGTAATCGCCTGATGCAAGGAAAGAACATGAATAATAATTGGCCAGATCAATTATGTTTACACCGCCAGCACTTCCGGCTTCATCGCTTACATCGAGCGGGTCGTGGGGATCCCTTATCAGTATCTTCATCCATCGGGGGCACCTGAAGATGCCGTTCCCGGCCGAATAAGCCTGGCTCATAAGTTCGGTCATCCCGTATTCGGAGTGAATGACAGGCACATTCAGTTTCGATGTCAGTATGCCGTGCAGTTCATCCCTTGTGATCTCCGTCCTTCGCCCCTTCATTCCGCCAGTTTCCATGACTATAGTCCCTTCAAGGTTTGGCGACAGATCGTTCGCCAGGTCAAGCAGGGCAAAGCTGACTCCCATCAGGAATTTCTTTCTGCCATCAGTCCTGACTGATTCCAGGATGGCTGCCAGCTGTTCGGTTCTTCCCTCATAAAAACCGCTCTCTCCGCATCCGCTTTCCCTTATAAGTCCTTCCATCATTGCAACAAGTGACGAGCCGGGTCGTTCGGTATATGAAGGCAGCAGGGCGGTGATAACGTATCCGGAAGGATCACCGTAAAAATGCCGGAAGGAAGTAAGATAACTCAGCCTGTAGAGTTCAGGGTCGTGTACATAGTGACGTCCGGGTTCTGCGCCTGTTGTGCGGCTGCTTTCAAAAACAAGCCGCGTAGGAAGGTTTCCGGATACAACCCTGTGGCTTTTAAAGAACTCCACAGGAAGGAAGGGGATCTCCCTGATATCATTAATTTCAGCCGGATTAATTCCAAGGGCGGAAATAAAACTGCCGTAAACAGGGTTTACGGCAGCCTGGAACCTGAATATTTCGAGAGCGGCGGATGAGAATGACCCGGGATCTTTTATTTCAAAAACACATTCAGGGAGGGTTCCTGTCATTTCCCCGGAAAGGTTAGCGTCCCGTCGGACTGATATTCCCATTCGAATGTGCATTCGGCAAATGGCTTTACATCGCCGGGTTCGGTTCTTGTCGATATTATCCTCAACTTTGCGTAGTGATCGTTTCCCGAGGTTCTTGACCCTGCCCTGTAGACCCATACCTGGTTTGCCCTGAGAGGCATTGCAAGTCCCTCCCACTGGTTTTCGGTTATAGTGGCCGATGTAAGGTTATCGAAAGCTGTAAGGGCTGAAGCTGCATCATTGTATTCGCCCGCCGGGAAGAATGAGTTCCTTTCATTTTCGGTCATGAACAGAATGCTGGTGCCATCGCTGTCGACAGTTATGTCAGGCCTGGGAGTTTCTCTTGTCGTCACCTTTTTCGCCTGGGAGAACAGGAAGCCATAGACATAATATGTTGTGGAGCCCAGTGTGGTTGTATTGTCGATCGTTACAGTACCCCTTGTGTCGGGCGTTTCATCCTTATGGCAGGAGCCTTCAATAATAAGCGTCAGTATAAGAACCGGAAACAGAATTCTTTTCATAAACGGGTTATTCTCCCCGGATAGCAGTTATGCCCGGGAGTTTTTTACCTTCCATATATTCAAGCATTGCGCCGCCCCCTGTGGAAACATAACTCACCTTATCGGCAAGTCCGTTCTTGTTGATTGCTGCAACAGAGTCGCCGCCTCCTATAAGGCTGAACGCTCCCTTCTGGGTGGCTGCTGCTATTGCTTTGGCTATTGCGGTTGTTCCCTTCGAGAACTTCTCCATTTCAAAAACACCCATCGGGCCGTTCCAGAGGATAGTCTTTGACTTGCCGATCACGGATGAGAATTCCTCAACTGCCTTTTCAGCAATATCCAGTCCGAGCCATCCGTCGTCGACAGCGTTTGAAGCGGTGACTTTGGTCTCGGCCTCATTGTCGAACTTGTTTCCGTTAAGGCTGTCGACAGGGAGGTACAGGTTTACATTTTTTTCCTTTGCCTTTTTGAGGATCTCCACGGCGAGATCAAGCTTATCCTCTTCGCAGAGTGAATTTCCAATCTTTCCGCCCTGTGCCTTAATGAATGTGTATGTCATCCCGCCTCCTATTATAAGGTTGTCAACCCTGTTCAGCAGGTTCTCAATAAGCATGATCTTGTCGGAAACCTTTGCGCCTCCCATTATTGCGGTGAATGGTCTCTGTGCATTATTGAGCACCTTGTCCATAGCTTCGAGCTCGCTGTTTATGAGGAATCCGAACATAATCTTATCCTTCGGGAAGTAGTCGGCAATAACGGCAGTTGTTCCGTGGGCTCTGTGTGCTGTTCCGAAAGCATCGTTCACATACACATCGGCATAGCTGGCAAGTTTCTTTGCGAAATCCTTCTGCCGGGCCTTCAGTTCAGCTTTGGCAGCTTTTTTCTCCTCGTCTGTTGCCGTTTCGGGAAGAATGGGTTTTCCTTCCTCCTCGGGATAGAACCTGACGTTTTCAAGAAGCAGGACTTCACCGGGTTTAAGGGCGGCAGCCATCTTTGCGGCCGATTCGCCTGCGCAGTCGTCTGCAAAAAGTACTGTATGACCAAGATGTTTTTCAAGAACCGGAAGGACTGGTTTTAGGGAATACTTGGGCATTACACCCTGCGGGCGGCCAAGATGCGACATCAGAATTGCCGATCCCCCATCGGATGTAATCTTCCTTATCGTGCGGAGGGCTCCCCTGATACGGGTATCGTCTGTAACTGCAAGTGTTGCCTTGTCGAGAGGTACATTGAAATCGACTCTGACGATTGCTTTAACTCCCTTGAAATTGAAATCCTGAATCATTTTCATAGACATATAATTTTTAATTAACTTACTTTTTCCAAATGCAAACCTACATTATTTTTGGGAATTCCGGTTCAGGGCCGGGGAGGTAATTCATGTTTTCTCTTCCGGAAAGTTTAACTAATTTTGAGAAAAAAATTATGGCAAAGATTACATTAAAGGGAAATCCGATAAACACATCGGGTGATCTTCCAAAGAAAGGGCAGAAAGCACCTGACTTCACTCTTGTTAAATCAGATCTCAGCACTCTGAGTCTGTCAGAACTTGCCGGCAGGAAAGTCCTGCTCAACATATTCCCGAGTCTCGACACTTCAGTGTGTGCGACATCGGTACGGAAGTTCAACAAGCATGCTGCGGACAAATCCAATGTAGCGGTTCTTGCGATTTCAAAGGACCTTCCTTTTGCCCACGGCCGTTTCTGCACAACGGAAGGTATCTCAAACCTTACAACTCTTTCAGGCTTTCGCGACACTGAATTCGGAAAGCTGTATGGCATCGACATAATCGACGGTCCCATGGCAGGGCTCTACGCAAGAAGTGTTGTGGTACTGGACGAAAACGGTAAAGTCATTTACACCCAGCTGGTCCCTGAAATTGGCCAGGAACCCGACTACGATCATGCACTTGCCGTTCTTTAATACTGAATTCAACAGAACGGAATGAAATTTTGGGAGATCCCGGGGCAAAGGGAGACAATTGGCAGGCTGATAAGCACGGTGAAATCTGAAAGGGTGAGTCACGCCCAGTTATTCACAGGACCCGAAGGCTGCGGAAACCTTGCCCTTGCCCTTGCCTATGCCCAGTATGTAAGCTGTGAGAACAGATCGGATGTCGATTCATGCGGAACATGCAAATCGTGCGTGAAGTATGAAAAAATGATCCATCCGGATCTTCATTTTGTATTTCCGGTAGTTAAGAAAGACACCGATCCGGTCAGCGACAAATTCATCGACAAGTGGAGGGAGTTTGCCGCCGTCTCGCCTTATTTCAGCCTCACAAAATGGCTTAATTACATTGGGGCCGGCAATGCCCAGGGTCTGATCTTCACTTCAGAGGCTGCGGAGATACTGCGAAAGCTGACTCTCAAGTCGTATGAATCGGATTTCAAGGTGATGATAATATGGCTTCCCGAAAAGATGCATCAGGTAACTGCAAACAAGCTGCTCAAGCTTATCGAGGAGCCGCCTGAGAAGACTCTTTTCCTGCTTGTATCCGATGAACCCGACAAGATTGTACCGACAATAGTTTCGAGGTGCCAGCTTGTCAGGATTCCATCATTCAGCCCAACGGATCTCTCATCGTACCTTATCGAGAGGTTCAGGATACACAAAGGCCGGGCTGACGACATAGCCAGGGTGTCGAACGGAAATATTATCAGGGCAATAGAGCTGTGCGAGAATGAAGATACATCGATCCAGGACCTCGATCGTTTCAGGATGCTGATGAGATACGTCTGGATGAAGGACGTTCTTTCCCTCATCTCCTGGTCAGAAGAGCTGTCGGCCATAGGGAGGGAACCTCAGAAGAGATTCCTTGCTTTCTCACTCCATCTTTTCAGGGAGAACCTGATGATGAACCTCGGGCAGGGGAAGAACGGGCTTGTTTTTCTTACCGGGGAGGAAGAGGCTTTTTCGGCGAAATTCAATCCTTTCATCAATGAAGGGAACATAAATACATTTGTGGAGGAATTCAGTCTGGCCCATTCACACATCGAAGCCAACGGGAATGCCAAAATAGTGTTCCTCGACCTTGCGCTCAGGCTCATAGGTTTGTTCCGCCGCTGAACAGGCAGAAGGTTGTTGAAATTGATGCAATTATTAACTATTTTTGCGGGATTAATCTGAGGAGGAGTCTAAAATGCAGGAGAACCAGGATTTGGCATCAGTTCATGGAGATGAGCCCCAAATGCCGATTATAATATACAAACCGGGATGTAACAAGCTGGATGCATTCGACTGGCTGAAGGATCTGCCGTTTGTCCCTGACGAAAATGATGTTGTTGAGATCAGGTTCAAGAATACAAGGAAAGGATTTTACAGGAATGTAAATGCCCTGAGGCTTGAGATAGGTGATGTTGTTGCGGTTGAAGCCTCACCCGGACATGATATAGGGAGGGTTTCGATGGTCGGGCCGATTGTGAATGAACGGCTGAAAAAGCTTAAGGTACAGCCCTCTGCCGACGACATGAAGAAGGTTTACAGGAAAGCCAAAGCCGTTGACATTATAAAATGGGAGGAGTCCAAGAAGATGGAAACACCGACCATGCTGAGATCGAGACAAATTGCATACGATCTGAAGCTCAACATGAAGATAGGGGATGTTGAGTACCAGGGCGACAGGACTAAAGCTATTTTCTATTACATAGCCGACGAGCGTGTCGATTTCAGGCAGCTCATAAAGGTGCTTGCGGAGGAGTTCAGGGTCAGGATCGAGATGCGCCAGATAGGAGCCAGGCAGGAGGCAGGAAGGATAGGCGGTATAGGATCGTGCGGACGCGAACTCTGCTGTTCAACCCACATCACCAACTTCGTATCTGTAACCACCACCCATGCAAAATTCCAGGAGCTGTCGCTGAATCCCCAGAAGCTTGCCGGGCAGTGCGGCAAGCTGAAGTGCTGCCTTAACTTCGAATTTGACTGCTATGTTGATGCCCAGCGTTCATTTCCTCCGAGGGAAGTCCCGTTGTATCTTGCAGGCCGGACAGCCCATTTCCAGAAAATTGAGGTTCATAAGAATATTTACTGGTACAGCGCTGATCCTGAGTCCCCGACAAACCTGACACCCGTTCCTGTCAGCAGAGTGAGGGAAATCCAGGAACTCAACAGAAAAGGTATAAAACCCGAAAAACTGTTGCCCGACGGAGGTGCGGCTGAAGCAATCACTCAGTCGCAGGATCTGCTCAGCAGCAGCAGTCTGACCCGGTTTGATGTTCCCGGACAGAAAAATCAAAAGAGAAGGAATCCACACAAAAGAAAAAACAGGAATTTCGATGACAAGAAAAATAACTAGGATCCTGATTCTTCTGGCAGTCTCCGTAGTGACGGCATCGTGCGGCAGAAACGTTGTATTTACTGATTCTCTACCGGTACCGGGCAGGACATGGAAACTAGAAAATTCAGCCTCATTCAGCTTCAGCATAAGCGATACAGTTAACAGCAACAACATCGATTTCATCCTGAGAACAGGATCAGCATATCCCTACAGGAACATCTGGCTTTTCGTAACAACAACAGCCCCCGGAGGCAGCAGCATAACCGACACCCTGATGTATGACCTTGCCGATGAGAAGGGGAACTGGTACGGAAAAGGATTCGGAGATATTAATGAACTGAGGCTACCCTACCGCCAGAACGTGTTCTTTCCGGCGTCAGGGACTTACCAGGTGAATATCGCCCATGGAATGCGCAGTGCCGGTCTCGAAGGAGTGTATGACATAGGGCTGAGGATCGAAAAAAACATAAAATAGGATTCTGAGGTGGGGAAAAACAAGCTTGCCCGTTGGGCTGAACTTGATACTTTCGAAAACGTTATCCAGCCTGTAATCGGAACCGACAGCAGGAATGATCACAGGATCAAGGGAAACTGGCGACGGCAAATTTTCAAAAACGACAATCCGTTAATTCTTGAACTAGCCTGCGGAAAGGGTGAGTATACAGTAGGTATGGCAATTCTCATGCCCGGCTGCAACTTCACGGGGATCGACATCAAGGGAGCACGGATGTGGAGGGGGGCACGGACAGCCCATGAGAAGCAACTGAGGAATACTGCCTTCCTCCGCACAAGGATAGAATTCATCAACTCCTTTTTCGCCTCCGACGAGGTTGATGAAATATGGATCACATTCCCCGATCCCCATCCGGGTAAAAGAAACTCAAATAAAAGACTTACATGTCCCTGGTTCCTCAATACCTACCGCAATTTTCTCAGGGACAATGGCATCATTCACCTCAAGACAGATAACACCGAGCTTTACTCCTATACTGAGAGGCTGGCGGCCGACAACGGACTTGAGATTCTGGCATCTTCAAGGGATATGCATTCAATGGACCCCGGACTGATACCGTTTTCCGGCCGCATTCTTTCGTCAGTAAGCGATCCCGCAGCCATCAGGGAGATACAGACCGGGATCCGTGATGTAAGGACGCATTATGAAACAATGTTCATGGAGAAGGGAATGAAGATCAATTATCTCGCATTCAGGCTTGAAAAGGGGAAAGACATCAGACATGGCTGGGAAACACCGGAATAGGAACGATTTTTTCGGGCAGGTATATGAAGTGACTAAACTAATCCCATGGGGCAGGGTTACTTCCTACGGGGCGATTGCCCGGTACCTCGGTACCGGGCAATCGGCGCGGACAGTCGGATGGGCGCTGAACGCCAGCCATTCCGATGGGGAATTTGTACCTGCTCACAGGGT
>CAZKTX010000043.1:18495-20032 GCA_964555805.1 uncultured Rikenellaceae bacterium | reverse complement strand
CCCACCTTGTTGGAACATCTGGCGGAAATACGGATGACATGCGCGAATCGCTCAGAATGATGGCGGCCGGAAGGATCAATCCTGCAGTAATGATCACCCATGTAGGAGGCCTGGATGCGGTTCCGGAAACAACACTCAGCCTGCCCCAGATTCCAGGCGGCAAGAAACTTATCTATACAAATATCTCAATGCCTCTTGTTTCTCTTTACAAACTTGGGGAACTGGGAAAAACAGATCCTTTCTATGGCGGGTTGCATGAAATAGTGGCAGCGAACGACTATATATGGAATTCTGCAGCTGAAGAATACATACTCGAAAACGGGAAACCTATCTGATAAGGTTTGACTTCCCTGAAAACTAAGGAAGATTATTTTTCAGTTTTTCAGCAAATCCTTGCGGAATATAGTTCTCATAGCTCATGCATACTTCAGAAGCGAAATCAACACCAGTTGCAACCACGGCTTTCCAGAGGTCTTCACCCATCGTTCTCAGCATTTCAGCATCAATATTGTTAAAATAAATTGCTGCAATCATTCCGGCATTGAAATTATCCCCTGCCCCTATCGTGCTTACAGGTGTTATCTTCTTCACCGGAAAACTTCCTCTGTATGCTTCGGTCCTTACAAATACACCTTCTGCATTCGCAGTATAAACAAGGCATTTACAGTGACTTCTGACTGCCTCCCATGCTTCATCGGGACCTGCTGTCCCGAAGATATTCAGGAAATCTTCATCAGACCCCCTTACAAGGCTTGCAATCGACATGTTTTCGACTATGAGCGGCTTCAGACGGTCGAGCTCATGACTGTGGGCGCTCCTGAAGTTCGGATCATAGATAACAATTGATCCACTTTTTTGTGCCTCACTGATAAATTTGACGAATTTCTCCCTGATTTCAGCAGTTATTGAATAGATCGATCCGCATAGCACAATATCATTTTCCCCGGTCGTCGGAAACTCTATATCAAGCCTGTTTGCCGGATACTTTTCATAGAATGTGTACGATGCATCGTTCCTCTCATTCAGAAAAGCAAGAGCCAGCTTGGTCTTACCGTCCTTATAATGATGAACATGCGATGTGTCAACACCGTTGGAAAGAAGAAAGGAATCAATGAGGCCGCCCACTTCATCATCAGCATACTCACTTATGAAATGAACCGGAAGTCCTGTCCTTCCAAGCGAAACCAGACTGTTTAGCATCGCACCTCCCGGCTTTGCAGCCTGCGGCTGGCCGTTTTTGAAAATAATATCGAGAACTGTCTCCCCTATTCCAAATATCTTTCTCATAATCTTATGTGGATAAGCATTTACAATGAATCATTCACTATGTGTCAGGTAGTGAATATACAAATAAATTATGCATGTCTGTTAAACATACTCCGGTATTAATATATATTTGAGGAAACAAACCAGGTCTGATTATGAAGGCAATGATGCTCACCGGTATACGGCAGATGGAGATGCGGGATGTTCCTGAACCTGTTATCAGGGATGCTCATGATGTGAAAATCAAACTTCTTGTACTCGGTATTTGCGG
>CAZKTX010000043.1:6820-18395 GCA_964555805.1 uncultured Rikenellaceae bacterium | reverse complement strand
ATCCTGAAACCAGGCGGCCGGCTTGTAATTGTCGGAATCCCTGAATTCGATAAATGGACTCTGGATGTCGACAAAACAAGACGAAAGGAAATTTCAATTCAGTTCATCAGAAGACAGGTACACTGTGTGGAGGACTCAATCAGCATGCTGGCCGACGGAACAATTGATGTCAGCAATATGGCAACCCATCGTTTCCCCTTTGAAAGAACCAAAGAGGCTTTTGATCTTGTTGACGGTTATCACGACGGCGTGATGAAAGCCATGATCGATTTTTAGACCCTAAACTTCATGAAAATAGCTTGTTACCTCATACTAACAGAACCCCCTTTAGGGGGCAGGGGGTAAACTTTTAAATCTCATCAGAGCCTCAATAAAATAATAATCCGCGTATGTAAGCGGAACATCAACTTCGCTGTTCCCCGGGAGATGGCCGACACTATGCTTCAATATGAAATTTCCGTTTTCCCCTGCTTCCGCCCTGTATTCCGGCGATGAGAGAGTCCTTAATTGCCTTTCGGCAACAGCAAGATACCTGGCCGACGCCTCAGGTTCAGCATAACGGCTGAGCTCTGTAAGAGCCGATGCCATTATTGCTGCAGCAGAAGCATCTCTTTTGGCATCAGGAATGCCGGGAGCATCAAAATCCCAGTAGGGAATCTTATCCTCCGGCATATTGGGGTGATTTATAAGAAACTCCGCAATTTTAATCGCCTGTCTGAGATACCTGTCAAGACCTGTCATCCTGTACATCGCCGTATAACCGTACAATCCCCATACCTGACCGCGAGCCCAAGCCGATTCATCCGCGGCTCCCTGATGCGTTTGCTTCACTTCGACAGCTCCTGTTATCGTGTCGTACGAGACCACATGGTATGAACTGTTATCGGCCCTGAAATGGTTCTTAATAGTTGTATCCGAATGTTTAACGGCTATCTTGTAGAACGAGGAATCTCCTGAATTTTCAAAGGCCCACAGCAGCAGCTCCAGGTTCATCATATTGTCAATTATGACCGGACACTGCCAGCCTTCCCTGCTTCCCCAGGACTGGATACATCCTGTAATCGGCCTGAAACGGGTGCTCAGCGACTCCGCTCCGGTCTGGAGGACTTCCTTATAGCTCTCTTCTCCTGTTATCCGTAATCCGTTGCCGAAACTGCAGAACAACATGAACCCGAGATCGTGTGTGCCTTTATTGAACTTCTCATTTTCAATCCTGGCAGTCATTTCGGCAGCAGCATCCCTGAATTTCTGATCACCCGTACTTTCATACAAATACCACAGGCTTCCCGGGAAAAATCCGCTTGTCCACCATCCCGGACCGGCTGTTATTAACTCACCCTTTTCATTAAGAGACCTCGGCAGCTGACCGGGCTTTCCCTTCATCATATCCGCCATAAGTGTGTATTGTTCAACCGCAAAGGCAAGCGATTCATCAATTACCTTATCAATAGGCTCTTCCTTCGTGCAGGAAGAAAGAATAACTGAAACTATAATTCCGGCAGTTATAAGTCTTATTTTCATTTCGGTTCGGGTTAATTATTTAAAGTTATGTGATAATTTGCGAAAGGAAATATATGAATTTTCCTTTCATTTTTTATTATACCCCGGCCATCACAACGTATAAAACGAAAATTGCTATTTTTATCTGAATAATAAAAACTACCTGCCCATGAACAAGCTATCTGTCATTTTCGCAGCATTTCTTCTTATCACAGCAGCCGCCACGGCTCAGAATGTAGGTTCAACACCTGAATACATAAAAGCCCTGACTCCCGAATGGAAAGGGGAGCGTCTGCCCGACGGACGGCCAAAGGTTTCAGATGCAATACTCGAAAGACTGAAGAATATATCAGTTGAAGAAGCCTGGGGAGTACTTCGCAAC
The DNA here is from genome assembly GCA_964555805.1 of uncultured Rikenellaceae bacterium. Lineage (GTDB taxonomy): Bacteria > Bacteroidota > Bacteroidia > Bacteroidales > VadinHA17 > LD21. Next base: position 16,513 of record CAZKTX010000043.1, on the reverse strand, counting down.
AAGGGATACAACAACCAGTTTGAAAGCGAATGGCAGGTGATTCATCCCGATGAGCCTATGACCGGCCGTGTCGTAACTGCGCAGTACATGCCCCTCCGGCCCGATCTTGAGAAATATATCAAAGAGCAGGGAAAGGCTGAAAACAGGGCACAGCAGGGAGGTACAAACTCCTGGCCCATCGATGTGCTGACCGACGGAGACGTCTATGTTGCAGACAGCTACGGTAAAATTGTTGACGGAACCCTTATCGGCGACAACCTGGGAAATTCGATTTATGCCAAATCGAAAAGAGGAGTTATCTTTTACGGGTCTGTCAGGGACCAGGAAGGTTTGAGTGAGATTAAAGGATTCAACGGATGGATAAAGGGTCAGGATCCTTCCTACATCCAGCAGATGAGTCTCGTTTCAATAAATGCCCCCATAAGGGTGGGAAGAGCTGTTGTCCTTCCCGGCGATGTGGTGCTTGCAAAGAAATTCGGCGTCATCTTTATTCCTGCCCATCTCGTCGAGGACCTCGTAATTACATCAGAAGTAACTGCATTGCGTGATGAATTCGGTCACCTCCGTCTTCGCGAAGGGAAGTATAAGCCGGGACAAATCGACAGCCAGTGGAGCGATGAAATAAAAAAAGACTTCATGAACTGGCTTAATAATTACCCCGGGAAACTGCCGATGACAAAAACTGAACTTGATAACTATTTCAGGGAAAGGAACTGGTGAGGCGTGGGGTGTGAACCACGGGCCTTGTGTCTTGTGTCTTGCGTCTTGCGCCTTGTGTCTTGCGTCTTGCGTCTTGTGTCTTGCGTCTTGCGCCTTGAATTGAGATTTTAAAAACAGATAAACCACTTGAAATGAAAGATATAATAAAAAACATTAAGGAACAAAGCAGGCGGGATTTTATTAAAAAGAGTGCTTTGGGCGGTGTCGCTCTGGGTGGATTGATGCATTTATCTCTTGAAGATACAATCGCCCAGACTACATCAAAAGTAAATCGCGCTTCAAATCCGTCTGACCTGAAGATAACCGACATGCGGGTTGCAGTCATCGGGAACGTTGGACGAACCGCAATAATCCGGATAGACACAAACCAGGGTATTTACGGTCTGGGAGAAGTAAGGGACGGGGCAGATGAGCGCTATGCCCTTATGCTCAAAAGCAGGATCCTTGGCCTCAACCCCTGCAATGTTGAAATGATATTCAAAATAATAAGGCAGTATGGCTTCCATGGCCGCCAGGGCGGAGGCGTGTGCGCTGTTGAAATGGCGCTCTGGGATCTTTGCGGCAAAGCATACGGTGTTCCTGCCTGGCAGCTCCTGGGCGGAAGGTACAGGGATAAAATACGCCTTTATGCCGACACTCCCGGAGCAAATGACCCTGCTGTCTTTGCACAGACGATGAAAAGGAGGGTTGAAGAACAGGGATTCACATGGCTAAAAATGGATCTTGGAATACATGTTGTTGCAAAAGAGCCCGATTCGCTTGTTAACAACAAATTCTGGGACGGGGCCGTTGGTCAGTACGACCTGAGAAACTACATGGGTTACGGCAATACACTTCATCCCTTCACTCAGGTGCAGATAACTGACAAAGGCCTCGAAGGCCTTGCAGAATACGTTGAACAGGTAAGAAATGCGGTTGGCTACGAGATGCCTCTCTGCGCTGATCACTTCGGGCATTTCGATATAAACAATTCGATCCGCTTCGGAAGGGCAATGGAGAAATACAGGCTTGCATGGCTCGAAGATATGGTTCCCTGGTTCTATACCGACCAGTGGAAAGCTGTTTCCGATGCACTTGAAACACCGACCTGCACGGGTGAAGATATTTACATGCTGAAGGGAGGATTCAAACCTCTCCTCGATTCCCGTGCCGTTGACATAATTCAACCGGACCTTGCGACATCAGGCGGACTTCTTGAAACAAAACGAATAGGTGATTACGCGGAGGAATGCGCAGTGGCGATGGCCATGCACATGGCCGGCACCCCTGTATGCTTCATGGCTAATGTGCATTGCGCGGCAGCAACACAAAACTTCCTGGCGCTCGAACATCACAGCGTTGACACGCCCTGGTGGGAAAACCTTGTCAGGATGACGGGTTCACAGCCTATGGTTACAAAAGGATTTGCAAACGTGCCTCTCGACTCTCCCGGGCTCGGAATCGAACTTAATGAGGAAGAGGTTAAAAAACATCTTCATCCCAGGGCAAAAGGATTCTTTGAACCGACCCCGGAATGGGATGACAAACGTTCGCACGACAGGCTGTGGAGCTAACGGATCACTCTTCCTGATGCATCACCCTTCATGAGCTGTTCGACCTCCGCAACCGAAACGAGGTTGAAATCACCGTGTATCGTATGCTTAAGGCACGAGGCTGCGACAGCAAATTCAAGGGCCCTGCGGTCATCGCCGGGCCAGGTTGTCAGTCCGTAAATCAGACCTCCCATGAAAGAATCACCGCCTCCGACCCTGTCGACTATATGGGTGATCTGGTATACAGGCGCCTCAAACAAATTTGTACCGTCGAAAAGCACACCCGACCAGGTATTGTGATCAGCATTTATAGATCCGCGAAGGGTTATTATTACCTTTTTCGCATTCGGGAACTTCTCAATCAGTTGCCGGCATACTGACTCGTAATCGGAACCTTTCACATTCCCGGTTGAAACATCGGACGACCCTGGCCTGATGCCAAACACTTTTTCTGCATCCTCCTCATTTCCAAGTATTATGTCGCATTCCGAAACAAGTCCGGGCATCACCTCTCCTGCCTTCTTCCCCCACTTCCACAGGTTCTTCCTGTAATTAATGTCGCACGATACTGTCAATCCCTTTCTTCTCGCCGTTGTTACAGCAGTCAGGCACTCCCTTGCAGCCCCTTCCGATATTGCAGGAGTAATGCCTGTCCAGTGAAACCAGCCGGCTCCATCCATGACTTTCTCCCAGTCGATCATTCCCGGTCCGATCTCCGCAATTGAAGAATGGGAGCGGTCATAAATCACCTTGCTGGGCCTGGCCACCGAACCTGTTTCAAGGAAATAAATGCCAACCCTCTCCCCTCCTCTCAAAATACAGGATGTTCCTACATTGTGCTTCCGCAGTTCACGAACAGCAGCCTCCCCGATGTCATTCATCGGAAGACGCGTTACAAACTCTGCCTCAAGCCCGTAATTGGCAAGCGAGACTGCCACATTTGCCTCGCCTCCACCGAAAGAGGCATTAAACGATGTTGCCTGCGTAAACCGCTGGTGTTCAGGAGTGGCAAGCCTTAACATAATCTCTCCAAACGTAACGATCTTCATTACTCTTACTTTTTACTTTTTACTTTTGTGTTTTGTCTTTTGTCTTCCTCCACCGGTTTCCCCCTCCACCAGTTGGCAAGCACCGATCCGGTAATATTCATCAGCGGACCGAAGATAGCCGGGGCAAGTCCGACTGTCGCCAGCTTGCCCATCTGGTTGGCCAGACCGGATGCCAGTCCTCCGTTCTGCATTCCCACCTCGAAGGCTATTGTTCGCCTGTCTTTTTCCGGCATCCTGAACAGCCATGCAAGAAGATAACCTATAGTATAGCCCGACAGGTTATGAAGCAGGCTTGTAATCACGAGCAGAACCCCTACACTCAGAAGGCTGTCGCGACCCGAAGCTGTTATAACTGCAACAATGAGGGCTATGCCAACCATCGATATCATCGAGAGTATCTTTTCCATTATCCTTTTGTCTCCCCCAAAAGCCTTCAGGAACAATGTGCCGCCGGCTATCGGCAAGAGATAGAAAATGAACAGCATTTTGCCAAGCTGCATCAGGAACATTGAAAAACTCGCATCCTTTGCCTTAATGTAAACAAGGCCTGTAAGGATCATCACAACAGGATAGGAAACCAGCTGGATCAGCTTCGATCTGGTACTTGCCTCCTTCTTCAGAAAAAGATTGAATATAAATCCGGCCACTATCGGAAGGATTATCATATTCAGTATGTCGAGCATCATGCTCCAGAAATCGATGTCGATGAACTGGCCTGCCAGTTTCTCCATCAGCAGCGGAGTGACAATAGGGGAAAGCATTGTTGTTATTGCGGCCAGGGTCACAGCGAGAGGCACATTGGCGCGTGCAAGAAACGACATCACGTTGGATGCCAGACCGCTCGGGACACAGCCTATAAGGATTATCCCGGCCGCTATCTCGGGAGGAAAACTGAATATATTGGCGATTGCAAGGGCTATAAGCGGCATAATCGAAAACTGGGCTATCACCCCTATGATCACACCCTTTGGCATCCTTATAATACCTGCAAAATCATTGAAACTCATCTGCGATCCCATTCCGAACATTATGAGCTGAAGGAGCGGGGTGATAAGCCTGCTAAGCTTGAATTCACCTATCTGTGTAAGGTATTGGGGATAGAACATGCTTACAACAACTGCAGTGAAGATCCAGAGCGTATAGGACAATCCCTTGAAACGGCTGAATCCCCTCACTCCTGTCGCAAGCGCGATAAACCCTCCGATAAGCAGCCATCCCATCAGGGTAAGGTTTCCGAGGAAGTATGAGATAAGTGAGGAAACTATCAGTACGGCTGAAAGTATAAGTAACAGAGAATAAATATTCTTCTTCATCAGGCAATCATTAAGGGAAATCTTCGTGAGCTAAATATAGCAAAATGACGTGAATTGGCTGAAGCAGGCGTTATTTTTTGCCTTCTCCGGAAATAGCAATTCCTTAAGATTTGAAAAGATTCATATATCTTAGGCATAAAATATTCAAGTAGCAAATCATTTTAATTTTCTATGGGCAGAATAGTTGTTATAGGAAGCACAAACACCGACATGGTGGTGAAATCAAAGAAGATCCCGGAGCGCGGTGAAACAATTCTCGGAGGTACATTCTTCATGAATCCCGGAGGAAAGGGAGCAAACCAGGCTGTTGCAGCCGCACGCCTCAACGGAAAGGTTACACTTGTAACCAAAACGGGTAACGATTACTTCAGCGAACAGGCAAAGCATATCTTTGACTTTGAAGGAATCGAAACAAAGTATATTGTAAATGACCCGCGAAACCCTTCCGGCATAGCAATTATAATGGTTGATGAGGATGGAGAAAACTGCATTGTTGTAGCCCCCGGTTCAAACGGCACTCTTTCAGCTTACGATATTGATGATGAAGTATATGGAGATGATCCTTCAGATGTTTTCCTGCTGCAGCTAGAGATTCCGGTGAGCACTGTTGAATTCGTTGCCGAAAGGGTTTCATCGAGGGGTAACCGGGTCATTCTTAACCCTGCTCCTGTGAAACAGCTTTCAAATGAGTTGCTGAAATGTCTTTATATAATTACACCTAACGAGATTGAAGCCGAATTGCTTACAGGCATTAAAGTTACCGACCCCTCATCAGCCGGGAAATGCGCTGAAAAACTCATGGCCCGGGGCCCCCGCAACGTTATTATAACAATGGGCGCTGCAGGCGCTTACCTGCATACAGATAAAATCTCAAGAGTCATCCCTGTGATCCCGGTAAAGGCGCTCGACACAACTGCAGCAGGCGATGTGTTTAACGGAGCCCTTGCTGTTGCAATCTGTGAAGGCCGCGACCTTACCGATGCCGTGAGGTTTGCAAACAAAGCCGCCGCCATATCTGTAACACGGATGGGCGCCCAGTCTTCAGCACCCTACCGTAAAGAGTTGGACTCTTAAAAACCAGAATGAATATTTTTCTGATAATTAATCTGTTGTCCTGATGAAAAGCCTTTTTTACATTATTTCCTTGTCTGTCCTGATAATTTCAGGATGTTCCGGCCGTAACCCGCTTAAAGTTTCTGAGCCTGTGAAAATTATTTTCGACACCGACCTTGGTCCCGACTATGATGATGTCGGAGCACTTGCCTTTCTTCATGCTATGGCCGACAGCGGTAAGGTTGAGATACTGGCTACAGTGTCGTCAAACAGGCATGAACTTGTTGCTCCTTCAATAGATGTTTTAAACACATGGTTCAACCGCCCCGGCCTGCCAATCGGAGCTCCGGTGAACACCGGCGCCAGCATGGGTTCTTCCCAGCACTGGGCCGACTCCCTGGTTGCCGGATACCCGCATGATATCAAGTCAACTGCCGATGCTGAAGATGCAGTAAAGGTGTACCGGAGAATCCTTGCCGGACAACCCGACAACAGTGTTACAATAATAACAGTAGGGTTCCTTACAAACCTCAAAAATCTTCTTCAGTCAGGCCCCGACGATCTGAGCCCACTGACCGGAGTCAGTCTCGTTGAGAAAAAAGTGACAAACCTGGTTTCAATGGCCGGAAGCTTCCCTGAAGGAAAGGAATTCAACATCTACATCGATTCTGCTGCTTCAAAATATGTATTCTCCAACTGGCCCGGGGAGGTAATCTTCACCGGATTCGAAATAGGAAAAGATATCCTCACGGGATTAAGGGTTATGCAGATGCAAATAGAAAAGAGCCCTGTAAAGGATGTCTTCCGGATCAGCATACCCATGTCGGAAGAAGACAGAAACGGCCGCATGAGCTGGGATGAGACTGCTGTCCTTATCGGGGTCTATGGCACAGGTGATTTTTTCGATACCCGGAGGGGTACTATCCTGATCGATGAAACTGGCTTTAACAAATGGATCGATGACCCTGAAGGAAAACATCAATATGTAATTCAGAAAATGCCTGTTCCCGAAATAACCCGTTTCATCGAGGACAGGATGATGCATATACCATCTGACAAAAAATAAACGCAAACAATAACATAATGATAAACAAATACTTAACTCTTCTACTTTCAGTGATACTTCTTGCACTGATCTCGTGTTCCGGTTCCGGAGATCTGACCCCTGTAAAATCAGATGTTCTTAAAGACAAGATCGCCGGCGGCTGGGCCGGGAAAATGATTGGTGTCACGTATGGAGCGCCAACGGAATTCAGGGCTCAGGGCCGTACCTATGAGGATTCAATAAAATGGAAACCATCCGACATCAGGGGCAGCCTCTGGCAGGATGACATATACGTCCAGCTCTCATTTCTCATGGCAATGGACAAATACGGAATTGATGCTCCGGCAAAAAAATTCCAGGAGATGTTTGCCCTTGCAGGCTTTCCGTTATGGCATGCAAATATGCAGGCCAGAAAAAACTACTACGACAGCATTTTTGCTCCTCTGTCGGGAAGTCCTGAATTTAATATCCATGCCGATGATATTGATTTCCAGATAGAATCTGATTATATCGGCTTCATGTGCCCGGGGATGCCCGCCACCGCCTCGGCAATAGCCGACAGGATAGGACGAATAATGAATTACGGCGACGGTGTCTATGGAGGCATTTTCGTCGCCGCTCTTTATTCGGAAGCATTCCTTGAATCAGACATAAGTCTTATTATCGAAAAAGCACTCCTCTCAATACCTGCTGAAAGCGACTATCACAAGGCAATCAGCGATGTGATTCTGCTCCACAGGCAATATCCATCCGACTGGCGTGCAGCATGGATGCAGCTCGAGGGCAAATGGGGCGATGTTGATATCTGCGGAGCCGGTTCTCGCTTCAACATCGATGCAAAACTAAACGGAGCATATATAGTAATGGGACTGCTGTACGGTGAAGGTGACCCTGTCAGGACACTCGAGATATCTACCCGCTGCGGCCAGGATTCTGACTGCAATCCCTCAAACGCAATGGCTGTGCTGGGAGTCATAAACGGATTCAGCGGACTGCCGGCCGAAATGCAGGATGGGATAAATGCAATCGCCGACTCAACCTTTATCCATACATCCTATTCTTTCAATACAGCTGTTGAATCCACATACAAATATGCCCTCGGCCTCATCAGCCGGGCAGGAGGAAAATCATCCGGGAACAGGATACTAATAAAAAAAGAAGAGCCATCTGCCCCGGAACTTGAAATATCCTTTCCTGATCTCGTCTTCGACAGGAGAATATCAGTATTTGACAAAAAGGAATTTAAATTCAAAGGGAAGTGGAATATTTATGGAGAAGCATCCGGAGGGATTGATAAGCGGCCCGGCCAGTCAATTGTGTCCGGGAACCCGGGTGATGAACTAAAGATTGATTTTTCCGGGACAGGCATTTCACTCGAAGGAAACTGGTACCGCGACGGCGGCAAAGCGGATGTCTACCTCGACGGAAAGCTTCACCGCACTGTCGACACCTACTATGATTATGCCGGACAGCAGCATACCGAAAGCATCTGGCATGCACTCAACCTGGAGCCCGGCGATCATTCTGTCAGACTTGTTGTTAAAGGTGAAAAGAGGCCGGAATCGAATGGAACCGGAGTATATGTAACCTCAGCTGTAATTTTTAAAACTGCTCCAAAAGAGAATGAAGCTTATAAATTTTCTTTCGAGAAATAATTAAAAAAACCTACCCTTCAACCCCTCTCAACGGAGGATATAAAGGGTTGATTTCTCACTTTTGTCTTTTTACTTTTATCTTTTATCTTTTATCTTCTTACAGATGTTCATACCACAGTCTTACTCTTTAGCCGTTATCCTCTGCATAGTAACAATGCTCTGCTGGGGATCGTGGGGCAACACCCAGAAACTTGCAGGAAAAACCTGGCGCTTTGAACTTTTTTACTGGGACTATGTGATCGGCATTGTCCTGTTTTCGATACTGCTGGGGTTTACACTCGGAAGCTCAGGTGCGCAGGGCAGAAGTTTTATCCCTGACATTGCAGGGGCTGAGCCAGGAAATATCCTCAGGGCAATACTTGGCGGGGTTATCTTCAATGCATCCAATATTCTTCTCGTTGCAGCTATGGCTATAGCCGGAATGGCTGTTGCATTTCCCGTAGGTGTCGGGATAGCTCTTGCCCTCGGGGTTATTATCAACTACATTTTTGCACCACAGGGCGATCCGCTTGTGCTGTTCATCGGACTTGCATTCATAATTGCTGCAATTATAATTGATGCAGCCGCATATAAAAAACACAGCGCCTCGATGAAGAGAGTGTCTGGAAAAGGCATACTGCTTTCGGTATCCGCCGGTGTCCTTATGGCTCTTTTCTATCGTTTTGTAGCCAGTTCAATGGCTGCCGACTTTGTAAACCCTGAAGCAGGAAAGCTTACACCATATTCTGCTCTCTTCTTTTTTTCAATCGGTGTATTTGTAAGTAACTTGCTGTTCAACTACCTTATAATGAAGAAGCCTTTTGAGGGGAAACCCCTGGCATTCAGTGACTATAAGGCTGGAAGCTTCCGGGTGCATCTGACCGGAGTTCTGGGTGGCGTTATCTGGAGCATCGGGATGGCAATGAGCATTATTGCGGCCGGGAAAGCCGGTTATGCAATCTCTTACGGTCTTGGACAGGGGGCAACCCTTGTGGCAGCCCTCTGGGGTGTATTTATCTGGAAAGAATTCAGAGGTGCTTCAAAACAGGTTAATTACCTGATATTGTTCATGTTCCTTGCATACCTGATCGGACTGACACTCCTTGTATATGCCGGGATATAGTACAGTCACAGTGAAGTGCCCGGCGATTATCTGCTTTTAAGCGAAACATAATCCTTCCTGCCATAGACGTTTTTAAATGCAGGCCTGATTATCCTTTTGGCTGAGAATGTAAGTTCCTCTATCCTGTGAGTACACCATCCCGAAACCCTTGCAATTGCAAAAAGCGGAGTGTACAACTCCTTTGAGATTGCCAGGCAGGAATAGACAAACCCGGAATAAAAATC
>CAZKTX010000043.1:4339-6720 GCA_964555805.1 uncultured Rikenellaceae bacterium | reverse complement strand
TCCTTCCAGTCTTTTACATGAGCCTTTATATTCTCCATCATCTCAAGAACCCTGACATTGGCCCCGCCGTGCAACGGCCCCTTGAGCGATCCAATCGCCGATGTAACCGATGAGTAGATATCAGTCTCCGATGAGCTTGTAACCCTCATTGTGAAAGTGGAGTTGTTTCCTCCTCCGTGTTCGGCATGAAGCACAAGCATAAGATCGAGAAGATCGGCCTCAAGTTTCGTGAATGGCGGGTTGGTTCCCTTGATCAGGTACAGGAAATTCTGGGCAGTTGTAAGCTCCGGATCAGGATGCCTTATCGACAGAGTCTTTCCCTTATAAAGGTGCCTGAGCGCCTGATAAGAATAAGCAACTATTGTAGGAAATTTGGCAATCAGATTTAACGACTGCCGTATCATATTGTTAACAGAAATGTCATCAGGCTTATCATCGAGAATATAAAGACCGAGAACCGATCTGGCAAGGATATTCAGAACATCCTTTCCTTTCATCGACAGGATCATATCCTTCACAAAATCGTCAGGCAGGGCCCTTAAACTGGCCATGTAGGCAGTATACTCCTCCAGTTCAGCCGTCGTCGGCAGATAACCCGTAAGCAGCAGAAAAACTGTCTCATCAAAGCCGTGCCTTCCTTCTTTCTGAAATCCGTCAGTGATTTCCTCGAGATCGATTCCCCTGTAAAAAAGCTTACCCGGAATCGGTATCACTTTTCCATCCTCCTTCCTGTAGCCAACTACATCACCAATGTTTGTGAGGCCTACAAGAACTCCTGTTCCGTCAGAGTTTCGCAGACCCCTCTTGACATCCCACTTCTCAAAAAGAGTGTTGTCGATGTCGCAGGATTTTCTTACCGGCCCCTCAAGCTTTGAAATGATGTTGTTGTCTTCCATGATTACAGGCTTTTTAATTATGTGTTGATGTTTGAGATCAGGGCATCACCGAATTCGGATGTCCTGAGCAGAATAGCATTGTCCATCAGACGATGAAAATCGTATGTAACCTTCCTTTCCAGGATTGTTTTTTCAAGGCCTCTTAAGATACAATCAGCTGCTTCGCCCCAGCCGAGATAATCGAACATGAGAGCCCCCGACAGGATCACCGATCCCGGATTTACCTTATCCTGGCCGGCATATTTGGGAGCTGTTCCATGGGTTGCCTCAAAAACAGCATGTCCTGTCTCGTAATTTATGTTCCCACCCGGAGCTATGCCAATACCTCCTACTATCGCAGCCAGGGCATCTGAAATATAATCGCCGTTTAGGTTCAGTGTGGCTATTACAGAGTATTCTGACGGCCTTGTAAGTATCTGCTGAAGAAAAGCATCAGCAATAACATCCTTGATTATTACTTTCCCTTTCGATTCAGCCTCCGCCAGAAGTTGGGCGGCTCTTCTCTCCCCGGCCTCTGCCGAAATCGCCTTGTACTGATTCCAGGTGAATACTGACTCACCAAACTCCCTTTCAGCCAGCGCATAGCCCCATTTCATGAATGCGCCTTCAGTGTACTTCATTATGTTTCCCTTATGAACAATTGTAACCGAGGGAAGCTTCCTTTCTATTGCAAATTTAACCGCCTGTCGGACAAGACGTTCTGTACCTTCAAGCGATACCGGCTTGATACCAATTGATGATGTTTCCGGAAAACGGATTGACCTGACACCCAGTTCATCGATCAGAAACCTCCTGAGCCGCTCAGTCCTTTCTTCACCATTCATATATTCAATGCCCGCGTAGATGTCCTCCGAATTTTCCCTGAAGATATGCATGTCGACCTTTTCCGGATTCTTTACCGGGCTCGGAACTCCATTGAAATATCTTACCGGACGGTAACAGACATAAAGGTCGAGCTCCTGCCTCAGTGCCACATTGAGTGACCGCATGCCGCCTCCAACCGGAGTTGTGAGAGGTCCTTTGATACCAACAATATACTCCCTGAAACTCTCAAGTGTTTCTGAAGGCAGCCACTGGCCTGTCTGATTGAACGCCTTCTCCCCTGCCAGGACTTCCTTCCATTCAACCTGCCTGCTACCGCCATAGGCTTTCGCCACGGCGGCATCAAAAACCCGTACTGAGGCATTCCAGATGTCAGGCCCGGTTCCGTCTCCCTCGATAAAGGGAATCACAGGATTATCAGGCACATCCAGTTTGCCATTTACAAGTCTGATCTTTTGAGGATTCATATTTTAATATTATGCATTTGACTTCCTTATAAGGTTCAGGGCGCTGCCCGCAAGGAACCACGCTATCTGGTTTTCATTGTATGAATGGACAGCTTCAATCTCTTCAACAGTTTCGTCCGAATGATGAAGCACAAGCCGGAACCTGCTTCCCGGAGCAAACTCTTCGAATCCTTGTATGCTGAACCAGTCATATTCA
>CAZKTX010000043.1:0-4239 GCA_964555805.1 uncultured Rikenellaceae bacterium | reverse complement strand
CTGAAATATTCTCAAGATGACCGCGGTACCTGAGCCAGGGGCCGGCCATCGAGATATGGTCGGTTGTGCATTTGCCTCTGACTTTAATCAGCAGAGGTATACTCTGATAATCCTTCTCATCAAATTCCTTAAATGGTTTCAATATCTGAAGCCTGTCAGAACCCGGGTTAATAGTTACCTCGATATTTCTTCTGTCGTCCGGAGGTAATCTAAATCCGGGAGGCGGTCCGGAAGGAGCTGCCGGTGGTAGCGCCTCTCCCGAAGGTTCAGGCAGGGTGACAAACATCCTGTCATTGCTTAGTATCAGATCAGTTATTGGATTAAACATCAGGTTGCCTGCAAGCGTCATTGCTGCAACTATTTCCGGGGAGGCTACAAATGAATGGGTTTCGGGATTACCGTCTGACCGGCTTGCAAAATTCCTGTTAAAGGAATTTATAATCGAATTGGGACCTTTCCTGTCACCCCTGTCCCATTGCCCTATGCAGGGTCCGCATGCATTTGCAAAAAGCAAGGCTCCTGCTTTCCTGAATATATCCATCAGCCCGGCCTCCTCGGAAATTCTCCTTACATGCTCAGAGCCGGGAATGACTATGAATTCCGATTTGACAGAAAGGTTATTCTGAAGAGCGTGTTCTATTACCGAAGCCGCTCTCGACAGATCCTCGAACGATGAATTTGTGCATGAACCAATAAGTCCCGCACTGATTTTGAGCGGCCAACCGTGCTTTACTGCCTCTTCCTTCATCCTTGATATCGGAACAGCACGATCGGGAGTGAAGGGTCCGTTTATATAAGGTTCAAGAGCCGAAAGATCAATCTCATATACCTGGTCGAAATATCTGGCCGGATCATCGTATACCTCCTTATCGGCCGTGAGATGAACCCGGCAGGCGCGGGCGAGTTCAGCAACCTCATCCCTTCCCGTCGAAGCAAGGTAGTCGATCATCTGTTCATCAAGACCGAAAACCGAACAGGTGGCCCCTGTTTCGGCGCCCATATTGCAAATAGTTGCTTTGCCGGTACATGACAATGCAGCGGCGCCCTCTCCGAAATATTCTATAACCGAACCGGTTCCTCCCTTGACAGTAAGCATTCCCGTCAGACGCAGAATAACATCCTTTGCTGAAGTCCAGCCATTAAGCCTGCCTGTAAGCTTCACTCCTATTATCCCGGGAAGTTTCAGTTCCCATCCCATCCCGGTCATTGCATCAACTGCATCCGCTCCGCCGACTCCCGGTGCTATCATTCCAAGACCGCCGGCTGTGGGCGTATGCGAATCGGTTCCTATCATCATACCCCCCGGGAATGCGTAATTCTCAAGCACTACCTGGTGAATTATCCCTGCACCCGGATCCCAGAAACCGATATTGTACTTGCCCGATACAGTCCTTAGAAAATCATAGACTTCCCTGTTCATTCCAAGGGCTGTATTCAGATCCTCCTCAGCGCCAAGCTTTCCCTTGATCAGATGATCGCAATGAACCGATGCGGGAATCTCCGACTGATCCTTACCAGTCACCATGAACTGCAACAGGGCCATCTGAGCTGTAGCATCCTGCATGGCAACCCTGTCGGGACGAAAAGAAGCATAATCAGACTTTCTTTTCAAAGCGGGGATATGAGACCTGTCCACAAGATGGTTGAACAGTATCTTTTCAGTAAGTGTAAGAGGCCGGCCCGCTGCTTTACTGATCTCCTCCATTCTACCGGGAAGTGACCGGTAGAAGGTTCTGATTATATCTATATCAAGGATCATATTTCCAATTTCCGGATTTTAATTTTTTCTCACATGCCCGTTCCCCTCTATGATCCACTTGTATGTCGTCAGCTCCCTGAGAGCCATGGGACCGCGTGCATGAAGCTTCTGAGTCGATATACCTATCTCTGAACCCAGCCCGAATTCACCGCCGTCGGTAAAAGCAGTGGATGCATTAGAATAAACAGATGAAGCATCAACATGTTTGAAAAAAAGGTTGATTCGATCAATGTCCTCAGATATTATTGCTTCACTGTGCTTCGAACTATACTTTTCGATATGCTCCAGCGCATCCTCCAGTCCTGAGACTGTCTTTACCGACATCCTGAGTGAAAGAAACTCCGTACCGAATGACTCTTCTGTTGCATTCCGGAGCAGATCCGATGGGTAATGATCCTTCAGAGCCTCAAAGGACTTATTATCAGCAAGTATCTCCACTCCGGAACCTCCGCACAGGCCTGTCAGATATGGCAGGTCAGCCAGCCGGCTCTCATGAATTATAAGACAGTCGAGGGCATTGCAAACACTCACCCTTCTTGTCTTTGCATTGTGGATTATCCTTCGCCCCTTTTCCCGGTCGCCAGACTCGTCGAAATATGTATGACAGATGCCTGCGCCTGTCTCAATCACAGGGATTTCAGAGTTCTCCCTCACGAAATCAATCAGGCTCCGGCTTCCCCTTGGAATTATAAGATCAACATACTGCCTGGCTTTCAGAAGCATAGTTGTCTCCTCACGCCCGGGAGGAAGCAGTGTCAGAACATCGGGATTGACATCAAATTCCCTAAGCACGTCTTTAATTATGGAGGTTATTGCAGTGTTGGAATGGATTGCATCGCTCCCTCCTTTCAGGATACAAACATTGCCCGATTTGAGACACAGTGAAAAGACATCAAAAGTCACATTCGGCCTTGCTTCATAAATTATCCCGATAACTCCGAAAGGAACAGATACTCTCGATATCTTCATCCCATCGGGCCTGTCATTCCTGGACAGGATCCGTCCGAGGGGAGATTCCATTTCCGAGACTTTCAGTATGTCATTTGAGATGGACCGGATCCTTTCCTCTGTCAGCATAAGCCTGTCATACAGGGGATCTCCCTTGTCCATCAATGCCAGGTCACGGGAATTTTCAGAGAGAATGAATTCAATCCTGTTAACAGCTTCTTCAGCGAGTCTCTGCAAAATCAGGTCGATTGTATCCGCTCCGATTACATTCAGCGATCTCCTGGCCGCTGATGCATTTATAAGAATTTTATCCAGACTTGTCATAAGTAAATGCCAGATATTCAATTTCCCGAACCACTCCTCAACTCCTCGTTTAAAACAAGATAATGGTAATGTATAAAGGGTCTGGGCAGCTTGGTCCCTATACTCTGCTCAGCCTTCCTCGAGTCGTAGGCTGATTTACCCAAACCGATGTTATTACCATCCTCATCAAGTATCCTTATAATGTCACCCTTTTCAAAATATCCCTCGACACCTGTTATACCTACCATCAGCAGGCTTGAAGCCCTGTCGGCAAGAAGAGCATCCTTAGCTCCCTTGTTGACAACTACAGCTCCCTTTGCGAATGTATCGGAATGATAAAGCCATTTCTTTACACTCTTCGGTCTGCCGCTGCAGCCCCTTATTCTTGTAAAGGGAACATCCCTGCTCCTCAGGATATCGAGGACAATTGAATCGCGGTTGCCGTTTGCTATGTATACATCAACACCCTCAGAGGCAATTTTCCGTGCAGTGGCATATTTTGTTAGCATACCGCCCCGGCCAAATCCCGATTTTGAGGATGTTATATACTGTTCCGGATTTTCCGAATCATCACAAACCTCTTTAATTATCTCCACCCCTTCAGAACCGGGAACTCCGTTGTAGATACCATCCACATTCGACAGAAGAAACAATGCTTCACTGTCCATCATTGAAGCAATCATGCCCGACAGTTCGTCATTATCCGTGAACATCAGCTCGTTGATCGCAACTGTATCATTCTCGTTGACGACAGGCAGAACCTTATTCTCGATCATTGATGAAATGCAGTTCTTCATATTGAGATAATGACGCCTGTCGCTGAATTCCTCCTTTGTTGCAAGAACCTGGCCTGCGACAATATTGTATTTTTCAAACAGAAACTGATATGTCGACATCAGTTTCACCTGACCAATTGCTGCCCATATCTGCTTTGCCGATATAATGTTTGTCCTCTTTGCCGGAACTACCGACCCCCTGCCTGCCGCTACCGCCCCTGATGAAATCAGAATTACCTCCAAACCCTGTTTCGACAGAACCGCTATATCCTCCACCAGCCTGAGCATCCGCCCCACATTAAGGGAACCGTCCTCCCGGGTGATCACATTACTCCCGACTTTGATTGCAATCTTCCTGTATTTCCAGTCACCAATTTTCAATCTGATACTTTTTTATGCCTTTCTAAAAATTTTGTGCACAAAAATAATAGTTTTTATTAATATATTAAATTA
>CAZKTX010000042.1:12897-20860 GCA_964555805.1 uncultured Rikenellaceae bacterium | reverse complement strand
GGGGTAGAACAAGCATGGATGACAAACAATCTTCAGGGGTCCCGAAAGCTATTGGATGGGGAGGTTGAATTTGATTTGAAACAATGTCTAATAACCATACAGTTAGAATTTCCTTTCCGTTCAAAATACATAATATAAATCATAACTGTTTCCTGTTTGCCTGATTATGATTACTTTTGCCCCCTGTTTAACGGGGAAGCTGACATCGGCCGGATCCACATAACAAATCGGCAATTTTGCCGTTCTTAAGATGTCAGTGTCAATTATGAAACATAACCTGTTTTAATGAAAAGACTTATACTAATTATATCTCTTACGGTCGTACCATTTCTTCTGCAATCGCAGGTTTCACTGGTCACGGAGGGCACAACCGTAAATAACGCCGTGACAGGAAACTGGGCGGGGGTTAACATTCCGAGAGCAGTAAAAACATCACTCACATTCAGGAACAACTCAATTACTTCGGTGAATGCCTCCGGATATCTGCTTCAGTCGGGCGATGAAGTGCCTATGACTACAAACAACAATCTCGACGGAGCCATAATCACCGGCAACAAACTGACATGGAACGGGACTGACGCATCATCCAACACTCACGGGATGTTCATGGGATACAACATCAACTTTTCCGTGAAGTACAATTACCTCGACAAGACACCCTATGGGATACTCTTCAAATCGGGGTCGGATGCCGGTGTGAACATGACATATTCATCGGGATACGGCGCTTCATACAATATTGTAAGGAACTCGAAGATGTCCGTAAGGATGAAGGGAATAAACGGAGTCCAGGTTTACAATAATACATTTTACTCAAGCCTGCAGTCCGGAACGATTATCTATATCGATGCCAATAACGACAGAGCCGTACCTGCTGCCTCGACAGGCGCTAAGATCAAAAACAACATCTTCTATACAGTCCACCAGATACCCAACATTTCTGTTGAAAGCAGGTGCCTTGTTAATTTTGAAAGCGATTACAACATTTTCTACTGCGAATCGGGGACACCAGTTTTCTCCGTCGACGGATCAAGGAAGACATTTGCCCAGTGGCAGGCAATGGGTTACGACAAGAATTCGGTTGTAATAAATCCGAATTTCAAGAGCACAACTACTCTGGTACCCTCAGCCAGGCTCGATTACGGAGTTGATCTGGGATCAGCATGGTCGACCGGTCTGAATACAACAGCTGCATGGAGCGCCGGAAGCACTCCGGAAACAACGAGCCAGAACGGGAAATGGCAGGTTGGGGCAATAATCTATCCGGCAGTTCCGGTTGTAACACCACCGCCGGTAACCCCGGCTCCGACACCAACACCGACACCAACACCGACACCAACTCCGACACCAACACCAACTCCAACTCCGACACCGACACCGACACCGGCTCCGGTCAATAACCCTCCGGTAATAGTTGTAAACTATACAACTGAAAACCTGTCAGGTTTCGTCGGAGAAATTGATGCAACAGCAAGCTACGATACAAACAAGGATAAGTTAAGCTATACATGGGTGGCTCCCGCGAACCTCTCCGTTTCCTCCTCAACAGGATCGAAGATCAGGTATCTGAGTCCTGTTGTGAACACAGCACAGACAGTCGAATTCACACTTAAGGTAAGTGACGGAAAGACGACACAGACGAGGACAATACCAGTGAAGATATTTCCATACAAACCCGAACTGCAGTTTGCAGAGGTTGTCAATATTGAGGCCAGCAGTTTTCAGGCGCCCAACTATCCCTACAACATTGTCGACGGGAACATCGGGACAATGTGGTCGGCCAATGGCGATGACCAGTGGGTTATAATGGAACTTCGCGAGCCATTCAGCGTCCAGCATGTCAGGATCGCCTTCAAGCCCGGGCAGAAGGCTGAAGCCTGGTTTGATATAATGGGATCGGAGGACAAGGAAAACTGGGAGCCGGTTCTAACAAAAACAGCTTCGTGCGGATTCTCCGGCGATCTTCATGTATTCGACTTTCCGGAATCAAAGTCGCAGGTCGGTTACAAATACATCAAGCTTGTCGGCCACTCCAATTCATCTGACAGCTGGAATCACATCTCGGAATTCAAGGTCTTCGGCTACAGGCATGTCAGCTACCCGGGCTATGAGGAATTGCCCGTTAAGCTCTATCCAAACCCGGCCCGCGAATCTGTCAATGTACGCATAGAAGATCAGTCATTCAGTCCCGATTTTGTAAGAATTATCAGTCTGACCGGAATAGTCGTCTATGAAGCAAAAATGGAACCGGGGCTGAAGGATCTTCAGATCCCTGTCAGTTTCAGAGTGGGCGTTTATCTCGTCCAATTTGGAACAGGAGATCTTACCCTATTCTCCCAGAAGCTTATAGTAAACGGCTGATTAACAACTCCCAACGCTTTGGCGGGTATCCGTCCGTCACCTGCAATGTGATAAAAATCACACAATTTTTTATTGAATATCGATAATTTTCAATATGAATATCGATATGTTTTTTACCTGAAACGATATGCTTTTTTGTGCCTGTCCCTTCATCCTCTTACGAAGATGAATTGGTATATATTTTGCATTATATTGACTGACCAAAAACAACTGGAAATGAAAACAATAAAATACATAACAGCCATATTTCTCCTTGCCGCCGGTCTTCAGGCAATACCAGCAAATGCACTTGCCCAGGACAGCAGGATTACAAGGCAGGAGATGAAAAAGATAAGAGAAGCCCGGATGCAAGCGAATTACAGGGTTCTCGACACAATCCTCAAACAAAGGGATTTTGTGCTTAAGGCAGAATACCTGCAGAACAGGTATGGCGACAGGATAATTGTAACTCCCCTGCTGAACTTCATTAAGGTTGAAGGGGAGAATGGCATTTTGCAGACCGGTAACAATACAGGCCTTGGACTAAACGGAGTCGGAGGGGTGACGGCAGAAGGCAATATAGGAAAATACCAGATCCGGCCGGATGCCAAAAGGCTGATTTATACCCTGCAATTCAGTCTTTCCACAAACATAGGACACTATGATGTTGTGATGACGATCAGGCCTGATGGCTCATCAAAAGCAACAATATCGGGAACAGGAAGCGACAGGCTGACCTGGGAGGGGCATCTGGAGGTCTCGGGAAACACCAGAGTGTTCAAGGGGTTTAATTCAATTTAAAGGATCATCCCAGGCACAGGGATTACCCGGAAGATCATCAATGAGAAATCAATCCCGGCAACTTCACTGCCGCGGAGATCTCAGGGATAATAAAATATTTCCTGTCAGTTTTCAAAGAATTCAAACAGTATTGAGGCATTTTCAATTACTTTTCCTGTTTCCAGTTCCCAGTAGGGATAGATGCATTTTACACTTTCTTCGTCCATGATTCCTGCTCTTTATACAACCAAGTTATCATTAAGAAGGTGCCGCTCCAAATAAAACGGGGTGGATTTGATGACGGGTGTGAGGGCTTGGACTAAAGTGGGAAAAGGGGTGACAAAAAAAAAGCCGTATGCCGCGTACCGCACACCGCTTTCCTCTTTTATGTGGGTTGTACTGGATTCGAACCAGTGACCCCTACCCTGTCAAGGTAATGCTCTAAACCAACTGAGCTAACAACCCGAAACTGAACAAAAAACAATATTGTCTTTTAAAAAGACATTTAAATCAGGAAACACTGGAGATCAAAGACCGGTATTAGATGACGTCCTCCTGTGATTCTGCGGCAAAAATAACACAAAAATTTCTGATATTTGCCAAGTGCATTCAGAAATTCGCAACTGGATTGATATGATTATGTAAAACAGGAGGGAGTAATTTAAAACTATGAGTATCAAGATTGAACTGGTTCTATTTGTAATGTCTGTGTTGTTTTTTCTGAGTATCCTGGCAGGGAAAGCCAGTTCGAGATTTGGTGTCCCTGCCCTTTTGTTTTTCCTGGGGGTTGGAATGTTAAGCGGCAGCGATGGATTGGGAATACAATTTGAAGACATCCATGTTGCGCAGAATATTGGAACTATTGCGCTGTGCATCATACTTTTCTCCGGAGGATTGGATACAAGTATTTCAGAAATCCGTCCGGTGATAGCCCAGGGAGTTGTACTTGCCACATTAGGAGTCTTACTGACCGCAATCATTACAGGGGTGATTATATGGTGGGTTCTGGGAATGACAATGGCATCACAGGGTATAGGTCTGCTGACATCTCTGCTGTTAGCTTCAACAATGGCATCGACAGATTCTGCTTCGGTTTTTTCAATACTCCGTTCAAAAGGTCTTCACCTGAAGAATAACCTTCGTCCCATGCTGGAGCTTGAAAGCGGAAGTAACGACCCGATGGCATATATCCTGGTTATCACTCTAATAAGCATAATTAAGCTGGAAGCTGAACCGAACTACCTGATTGCAGCAGGATCAGTATTGCTTCAACTCGGTATTGGCGGTATCTCAGGCTATTTGTTAGGGAAACTGTCGGTCCACATAATAAACAATCTTAAAATTGGCAACGACTCGTTATATCCGATTTTAGTATTCACATTCTGTATTTTCATTTTCTCGGTCACTTACTTTGCAAAGGGAAATGGATTCCTTGCCGTTTACATTGGAGGGTTGGTTATAGGAAATTCAAAGTTTGTACATAAACGTTCATCGCTCAATTTCTTTGACGGATTAGCCTGGATGTTTCAGTTAATTATGTTCCTTACATTAGGCTTGCTCGTAAATCCGCACGAATTATTACCAATTATCATACCCGGGCTTATTATCAGTACTTTAATGATATTTTTCTCCCGCCCGCTAAGTGTTTTTCTATGTCTTATCCCCTTTCGTAAAATGGCCTTCAGGGATAAAACCTATGTCTCGTGGGTTGGATTGAGGGGGGCTGTTCCTATTATCTTTGCGATATTCCCTCTTACAGAGAATGTTCCGCATGCAAGGCTTATTTTCAATATAGTTTTTCTCTGCACCCTGGTTTCTTTATTAGTACAGGGGACATCTCTTCCGTTAATAGCAAGATGGCTGAATCTTGCAGAAAAACCAAGAGAGATAAAGAAACTAAGGGATTTTGATATTGATTTATCGAATGATATAAAATCAGTGACAACAGAAATAGAAGTTACAGCTGATATACTGAAAGGCGGGAATCAACTTATGAATCTGCCTTTCCCTGACAAAACTCTTGCTGTAATGGTAAAGCGTGATGACAAATATTTTGTGCCGACAGGAAAAACAAGGTTGAAGGTAAACGATAAAATCCTGATAATTACAGACGACCATGAAGCCTTGTATGAGACATACAAGCATCTGGGTATTGAAGTTTAGCGATTAAGCCTGAAGAATCAAATTTGCGATAAACTTCCGGCCGGAATTTAAAAAGACTCTGCTAAGAGAAGTCGAATCCCGAGATATAGGCCGGCGCATCGTAGAAGACTTCCTTTTCCTCATCTGTGAAATTCAGGAACCTTGTATAGACAAGTCCGGGTTTTGCATTCAGCATTCTGTTCAGGGCTCCCATCTTCACTCCGGTGCGTAGTTTTTCATAGAGGTCGCTGCGGTCGTCAAGCCAGGTAAGCCCTGTATTGAACCCCTCGGCCGCGCAAACTGATTCAAAAAGGGTTGCAAGCAGTTCTTCCCTTCCCTTTTTACAGTAAATTGCATGGAACACAAGATGCCTGAACTCCTCCGGGTGGAACAGTCTTTTCAGATAGGGCGCCCTTGGAAGAATCTTCATATATATCCATCCCCACACACCAGGCATATCATAAACCTTATACATTGAAGGGATGGCGCTTACCCCCGCCACAATCTCACCGTCTTCCTTCAGAACATAGTATTTATCACCGTGAAAGGCATAGTCGGTACTGAACAACGAATATTCGCGATAATAGTCAAGGAGCAATTCCTGCATCTTCTGCTTTTCCTCAGGCGTTGTAATCCTGGTAACGCCGGGATCGGGCAAGGGGTTGAACCTGCTGAAGGCCACTGTGAGGAAAGACCGGATATGTTCATAACCCACCTGGTGGATAATATTTTTTGACCTTTCGTTCATGCTTTCAACAAATGCGTACATTATATGCTTGTCGCCCTCTCCTATCTGGTTGAAATTGAGCATGTGAGGCTTGCTGAAGATATCGAGAGTCTTCTTCTTGAATGAATCATCCTTCTCGCTCCTGATGATTTCCTTCTTTTTACTGTGGGATACATCCGACTGGTAAACCGAATCAAATGCAAGGTATCTCAGGTAGGATGAGGGATATCTCAGTCTGCCCTGGCCGGTTATCCTGTAACATGATCCGACAGTTCCGGTCACCTTGTTTTTCTTATACAGTGATACAAATCTTATCTGGTCGCCGTAAGCGGCGATGCGTGCCGGGATATTGCGCAGCTGGAATCTCAGGCCTCCTTCAGAGCCCTGGACTGCCCGGTTAAGGATTTCGATCATCCCTTCCGTTGCATGGTCCGAGACTCTAACCTCAAGATCCTTGTGTTCTATTATAGTTCTTTCAAACATTTCCTGACGGTTTCAAATTCATCTAACTGACATCCAGGGAACCAAATACTCTCTGCAGCAGGGGGCTTACCCTTGCAGCAACTTCCTTTCTTATCTTCAGCTCTTCTTTTTCCACTTTAGAGAACATCCCCTCGAGAGCTTTTCTTGTAAGAAACTCATCGAGGTCGACATTGACCGGTTTGAAACCGGCCAGTTTCCCGGGTATTGTATTAGCCAGTGAATTCCACTTTCCTGTGAGTGCTACCCAGGAGTCCTTTGTGGAGATATTGCCAACTATTTTCTTTCCTGTAGAACTTGCGATTTTGGGTTTATAGAGTGAGATGAGGGCATCGGATGTTGTTGACCTCAGGTAATTTGTAGCGGCATTATCGGCCCCCCTGAGGATGCCGAAGGCATCTGATATTGTCATCGAGGTGATGCTGTTCACAAATATCGGGGCAACCTCTTTTGCGGCATCCTCGGCAGCCCTGTTTATCCTCAGGACTACATCCTCAACAAGCTGTTCGCCCCCGGGGATCCTTGAAATATTGTCGATTATAACCTTAGCCTCATCAGGGAGAAGGATTTTTATAGCGGCATCACCATAGTATCCGTTCTCAGCCGCCAACTTCTCAGCTGAGTTGCGTGAACCAACCGAAAGGGCTTCCTTCAGTCCTTTTACAACTTCCTCCTCAGTAAGGGGAACGTTGATTGTCGACTGCATTACATTAAGCAGTTCCGCGCAACCGGAAGCAATAATGAGCATTATGAACAGCGCTGCGAATCTGATTCTCATAAGGGGCAGTTTAAATTTCTCTAAAGATACAAATTACCGGCAAAGTCACGATATGGAAGAGAACAGCGTTTCGGCAACACTAAGATCCTCAGGGTTTGTAATTTTTATGTTTTCCCTGTTTCCCTCAACAAGCCGGATCTCTTCGCCGGTTTTTTCAAGGACCATTGCATCGTCGGTAAATTCAGGGTTGAATTCTGTCGTATATGCTTTCTTTATCAAACGGGCATTGAACACCTGCGGGGTTTGAATCAGCCTGAGAAACTGCCTGTTTACCGGCATATTACCGGCTCCTGTAACCATTCTGACCGAATCGGACGGGTTTACTGAAGGTATTGCGTTACCGTATCTGGAAGCAGCTTCAAAGCAGTTTCCGATAGTAACCGAGCTTACAAGGGGTCTCACCCCATCGTGAATTGCAACAAGGCTGTCGTCCTCAACCAATTCGAGGCCGTTCCTTACCGATTCGAATCTTGAGGATCCGCCTTCGGCAAGTGAATGGGTCAGGTTGAATGAATGGAGGATAACCAGTTCATTCCAGTAAGCGAACTGGTCGCGTGGAAGCACTATTATGATCCTTATCGAGGGGTCAAATGAGTAAAACCGTTCAGCTGTACGCATCAGGACCGGCTTTCCAGCCAGTTTAAGGAACTGTTTCGGGATTGCCGAACCCATTCTCCTTCCGGCTCCGCCGGCAACTATAAGTGCATAACGGTCCA
>CAZKTX010000042.1:4081-12797 GCA_964555805.1 uncultured Rikenellaceae bacterium | reverse complement strand
AGGAACCTCTTGATGCTTCTCTTTGGCGTCTTGGCAAATTCCTCGTTGCGGATCCTGAATTTGCTTACAGCCATGAAGTCAGGAAGACGCTCATTGACGGCTTTCCTTGTTGTCTCGAGGATTGCCAGCAGCTGTTCCTCTGAAATATTATCCTTCTTAACAGCATCCATATCAGGGTGGATAAGAGCTATCAGCTTATTGTCCTCCATAATTACTACAGATTCGGCAACGTAATCCATGTTATTGAAGACAGCTTCAATTTCCTCAGGGAAGATGTTCTTTCCTGAAGGGCCGAGTATCATGCTTTTGCTTCTTCCCTTGATGAAGATATTCCTGTCCTTATCCATGATGCCAAGGTCGCCGGTGTGCATCCAGCCGTTTTCATCTATAATTTCCCCTGTAGCTTTTTCATTCTTGTAATATCCCATCATTACGTTCTCGCCTCGAAGTATAATCTCACCCATCTCTTTCTGAGGATCGGACGAATCGATTGTGACTTCAAGACTGTCAACCGGCCGGCCTGAAGCTCCCAGTTTTGTAGAGTCCCACGATGCATAGCTTATCAGGGGTCCGCACTCGGTCATTCCATACCCCACGGTGAACCTGAACCCTATCTTTCTGAAGAACCTTTCAGCCTCAGCGTTGAATGCAGCGCCTCCGATTACTATTTCCTTGAATCGTCCGCCAAAGGTGTCAGTGAGTTTCTGATTGATCTTCCTGTGCAGAATCCCGTTTATTCCGGGTATAGCAAGGAGGATCTTCATATGGGGTTTTGTTATGACAGGAAGGAGTTGTTTCTTGAATATCTTCTCAATAACAAGCGGTACCGACAATATAAGTCTTGGTCTTATTTCCTTGAATGCCTGCACTATGATCTGAGGCGACGGAGTTTTTGACAGAATCGTAATATGACATCCGTAAGTGAAGGGGAAGAGGAATTCGAAAGCGCACCCGTATGTATGGGCGAGCGGGAGGAAAGAAACAAGAGGATCACCCGGGCTGAGCGGCATGTTTGCCTGTGCGAAACGAACATTTGCGGCAAGACTGTTATGAGAAAGCATCACGCCTTTTGAAAAACCTGTTGTACCGCCGGTGTAGCTTATTACAGCCAGCTTGTCATTTGAGATATCCGAAAACTTGATGTCTTCCTTCTTCAGCTCGGGATATGCCTTCCTGTATCTCTCTTCGAGTGAATCGAAATTCTCTTTCAGGCTTTCATTAGTCGAAGTAATCAGTGTAAATGTATCGACAGATACAACCCCGGTAATCTGAGGAATTTTTACAGGATCAATAGACTCGAATAACTTATCGTCGGCAAACAGGAGGGTGGCATCCGAATGATTTACAAGATTTGAAAGATCATCGGGTTTAAAATCAGGAAGAATAGGGACAATGACGGCTCCGTAAGTCACTGTTGCCAGGTAGGTGATGCACCAATTGGCCGAGCTTCTTCCGACGAGCGCTATCTTGTCGCCCTCTCTGATTCCGGCTTCCCTGAAAAACATATGTATTTTGAGCATCTTACCGGCTATTTCCTTGTAAGACATCCCTTTTTCCCTGTAATTCGACAGAGCTTCCATTTCCCAGTTCTGGGTAATGCTCTGCTGGATATACCCGATCAGTCGTTCTTTGATCATTGTTATAGGTTATTGGTTATGGGCAAAGGTAAAATTTATTTGCAATTGCAGTACATGAGGTTTGTCTACACCAGGTACATGACAACTATTGCTATCACTGCCAGGATGTTAACGACAGTAAAGAAGTAATTGTACTGTTCCCGTTTCTTGCTGAAATACTCAAGTTTCCTGGCAAATATCCCGAAGTTCGGGGCAAGGAGCATTATCAGAAAAGCGAAGAACTCTATTCCGAAGAATACCTTGTCGAGGCCGCCCTTTACAAGGGCCGCAAGAAATATTATTATGCAAAGCACAAGCACATAAAACAGGTAGCTGAGTTTCAGAAGGAGTGTTGACAGGAGCCTTCGCTTATGAAGCTGGTGGGGCTTCAGGCAAGCGTATGCACCTGCAAATATGATGACTATAAAGACAATACCGAGAATATAATTTAATATTTCATTCAGATTTGCCATATCACCGGGTATTTAAAGACCTTGTTAAGATTCCCTCAGAGTCCATATCAGGGAGCTTGCACCGAGAACTGCTGCATTTTTTGTACTTAGTTTCGACGGAAGGAGTTTCACCTTTCCCTTGTAGATATGAAGCAGGTTTTCTTCCATCGATTTTCTGGCAGGCTCAAAGATCAGCTCTTTTGCCTGTGCCAGGCCTCCGAAAAGGAAGATTGCCTCAGGGTTCAGGTGCGATATAACATCTGCAAGCTTGAAACCGAGGATAATGCCGGTTCTTTCGAAGGCTGCAAGAGCTATCGGGTCACCCTTTTTTGCCGCAGCATTAATCATTTCAGCATCAAGCTGTTCGAAGCTGTATTTTCTGAGATCACTCGGGCTTATGCTGTCGGCCATTACCTTGAGAAGAGTCCGTTTCAGGCCAGTTGCCGAGACGTAGGTTTCGAGGCACCCTTTCTTGCCGCAGTCGCATTCCCTGTTGCAGAGTCCCGGCCTGATTGTTGTGTGTCCGAGTTCGCCGGCAAATCCCTGATGACCGTACAGCAGTTTCCCGTTTACAACAAACCCGCTTCCCAGACCTGTCCCCAGTGTGATTACAACAAAATCCTTCATATTCTTTGCTCCACCGTAGACCATTTCGCCCACGGCGGCAGCGTTCGCATCGTTTGTCACCACAACAGGAAGGCTTGTATGCTTTCCGAACAGGTCGGCCAGCGGGGTAATTCCCTTCCATGGAAGGTTGGCCGGGTGTTCTATTGTTCCCTTGTTAATGTTTCCCATGGGGGCCCCTATTCCGAAGCCGATAAGTTCAACTTCATCCTCCGTTTTCCTGTAGATCTGCATTATTTTTGCATACAATGCGGCTACATAATCATCGGCCTCCGGGTACTGTGATGTCTTGATTTTGTCTTCAGCAATTACATTCCCTTTGCGGTCGACTAAAGCGAAAGCTGTGTTTGTTCCGCCAATATCAATGCCTGCTACTGCCTTTTTTCGTGCCATGTTACAATAATTTTAGCCCGTTTCACTGCCTATTCCGGTACATATTCGTTGCCAACCTTCCGGGCTCTTTTAGGATGATCGAGGTCGAGGCCCAGCGCCACACCTGTTTCAACAAGAATGTTCCATCCTGCTGCAAGCTGCAGGTATTCTGCATAATTACCTCCGTCAGGAATGACTATTGTCGGGAAGATTGTCTGGTGTGTTGATATTGCAATTACATGAACCCCGACGCCTTTTACAATGCATTCCATGAATTTATCCTGATCGACGTCGAATGGATCAACCCATATAAGGACCTCGCCGCTGTTCATAACCTCCTCTATGCCATGAAGGGCGAAAGTACCTTCGAAGAATACGGATCTCTTCCTGGTTATCTCATTTGTCTTCAATGCAATTTCTGCCGCCACACCGTTGTCGCGTCCCGCAAAGTAGATTATTTCAGCCCTTGTTATCAGTTCGGTGATCCTGCTGTCGATGGGTGTGGTCAGCACTTCTTCTGCCTGTTTTGCAAGGGTGCCCAGGCCTTCCATCTTCTCTCCGCGGATATTTCTCAGCAGTGAGTCGTAGAACAGACCCTGTTCAATAACCGACTTTGTGGCGGCAACAGCATCTTCCTTGCCGCAGGACAGGACATGAGTGTCGTCGGCAAATTCCTGGAGTTTAGTATTCTGGTTTGCCGTGAGACCGAATACAGGTTTGTGACTTTTGGCCTTAAGAACGTTAACCAGCCTGATCACCTCTTTTGTCTGCCCTGAGTTTGATGCCAGAAAAACAGCAAAGTCATCCAAATTATATTCTCTTGCCTGGGTACATCCCTCGGTGATGACCGGCATCAGGAGTTCCTTCCTCAGATTTGACCAGATTGCTCTTTTGGCGGGGAAAAGCCTGCTGCTTCCCTCACCTGTAAGGAACAAACCTTTTTTGGTTTTCACAGGGTTTACAAAACGTTCTGAAACCTTCGGATCAAAAGCGCCGATTATCCCCGGTGTTTCGAGCATCTCCCGGATAAGGGAAAACCTGTTGTACTTTTCTTCTTTGAGATTCATCAGTGTATATTTATTAATGTTAACGGCCTGAAATTCAGTATGTGATCACAACAAATATGAAACCAACCCATAAACCCGGCATTCAGCAGTTTGCGGGACCCGGATCATGCAAATTCGAGAGACCCGAAAAACTCGGGTCTGTGGAAATCGGGCTTTTCTGTTCCAACCGGATTCCAGGTGATGTAATGCGGCATCTTCAGTTTGTCGCCGCATTTGTAAAAATTAGCCCTGAATATGCTCCCCTCCCGGACGTCCATATTATGATATATCAAGGTGCTGAAAGGGATTGCCAGGGTGAGAGTCCAGGCAAAGTCACCCTGGATTTCGCTGACGGGACTGTTACCGGCAGATGCAAGCCGGCGGATCTCATCAATTACTGAGGAGTCGGCTCTTTTTCTGTCGTGCCGTCCGGTACCTGCCCCCATAAGGCAGGTACCGATGGCATTGAACTCGAAATTATAGTAAATCCCGTCGTCAGAAGGAGAAACGAAGAATTCCACGCATGAGTCTTCGTAGACTTCCTGGTTTGTCTCCGTCTTCTCAGCCTTGAACCACGTCTCCTTCACATAGTATTTCAGAAGGATCTCATTACGTGTCCGGGCAATTGAGAAGCTCGCTTCGGGACTGTAACCGTTACCCCTCCAGTTCAGTTCACCAATACGGTGCCTGACATTCAGGCCGTCGAGCAAGGCAGAGATCTCTTCCATCGGAGGATGATCGCTTACATGCTCAAGCTTAATGACCCGGAGGGTTTTCACTTGTAGCAGCTTCAGTTAAGATCGTTCAGGATAAGTGCGGCAGAGCCAAGGACAGCGCCATTGGATTCCGGGATACCTGAAGGAAGTATCCTGACAGTATTCTTAAACAGAATGTAATTGTTCTTTTTGAGGTATTCCCTTACCGGTTTGAAAAGAAGTTCGCCGGCATTTGCAAGTCCCCCGAAAAGGAAAATTGCTTCGGGGCTTGTATAGACTATTGAATTGATTATACCAAGACCAAGTTTTTCAGCTGTGTATTCCATTGCTTTCAGAGCAATGGGGTCGCCTTTGGAAGCTGCTTCGGCAATAGCCTTTGATGTAAGCTTTGACGGAGGTATGTCTCTCAGGGGACTGTCATCTCTCATTTCGCTTATCATCAGTGATACTGTTTTGACAAGTCCGGTAGCCGATGCATAGGTTTCGAGGCAGCCTTTACGGCCGCAACCGCATTCCCTTCCGCCCGGAACAACGCAAAGGTGACCAACTTCACCTGCGAAACCTGTATGTCCGTAAACAAGCTTGCCATCGACAACAATTCCGCTTCCAAGTCCGGTGCCCAGGGTCAGAATGATGAAGTCCTTCATACCCTTTGCTCCGCCGAAAACCATTTCGCCCATAGCGGCGGCATTAGCGTCATTTGTGACAGCGACCTGAACGTTGAGTTCCTTTTTCACAAGCTCGCCCAATGGAACAATGCCTTTCCAGGCCAGGTTGGGAGCATGCTCGATTGTTCCCCTGTGGTAGTTTGCATCCGGGGCTCCAATGCCAATGCCAACAAGTTCAAGGTCTTTCTTGCCGGCGAGCAGTTTCTTTACTCCGGCTCCAAGAGCTTTCACAAAATCTTTGATCTCAGGGTAATCGGTCGTCTTAAGATGGCCTTCAGAAAGAACCTTTCCTTCTGTGTCAACAATACCGAAAACGGTGTTGGTTCCACCGATATCGACACCTGCTACTACTTTTTTCATATCTGCAACATTTTAATTATTAATATATTATCTAATTTTTGCCATGATTGGCATGGGCTTGTTTTCCGTTTGTGAAATATATTGGTTTTAAATCATATTCCGATCATCGGCTTGTACCGGATTTTCTGATCTGCAGTTCATACTGTTTAAAGTTTACAGGTTTGAGTATCCAGGGGTTGACCACCTCCCAGTTCTCCTTGATCTCAATGAGACCCGGGTAATATGAGACGGGCTCCGGCTGACGGTGGAAATCGAAGTCGCCAGTTGTCCATTCCCTGTTACCGTCGAGGTCAAATATCGCACGGACCTTGTACTTTCCCTGTGCAAGAAGCGGGAACTCCAGTTTGGCTGTGTCGGAAAGATATTCCTGCCGTACCAGTTCTTCCTTTTCAGTGAGCAGTTGTATGATCTTCCCTCCCGGATGACCTTTTATATCAAGTATCAGTTTCCCGTATGATTCCGGGCCCGGTACCAGGAACCTGGTGCCGGTCGAATCGGAATAATCGCCATAAATGCTTTTAAAGGCCGCCGAATCGCTTATAAAAAGATAATTCCTTCCGTGTTTCAGTTCAGCGTTCATATAATACCGGCTTGAAACTGAGCTGTCGCCGGTAAATGCTACAGGTATTCTTGTCTTCTGGTCCTTCAGGACTTCATACAACTTTATTGCTGAAGTATCAGGAGGCCGCATCGGTGAAGGAGCAGTGAAGGCAAACCTGCCGGCCGGCCTGACCTGTCCCGACAAACCATTGGATATCTTGTAAGGAGTCCTTTTAGGTGCCTGACCCCTTGTCGATCTCTGAACAGCGGCCACGAACCTCATCTGAAGTGTGTCATCCTTAAGGGAGGTGACGCCGAGCGAGTCGGTGAAAGGGTAGCTTATGACCGGCTCGATTATGGGCTTGTTGTAGTAAGCTGAATCAGTAAGCCATACAGTTATTGAATCCCTGTGGCGGCTGTGCTCCGTGAACCAGGCCCTGTCGCTTGCCCCGGGTATTGAAAACCTGAAACCGAGGGAATCGGGCGGCTTTGAAAGAACGAACGAGAGCTGGTAGGCCTGTTTACGTGATGATGAAGCCAGGTAATGCAGTTTCTTTTCAGCCTGAAACAGGGTAAGAGGATATTCGCCTGTGACCGGAGGCTTTTCAGGAACCTTTCCGGCTGCTGGAGGAGCTGCGGTTGCAACAATTGAATCCTTAACAACCGGAATGTAATTTTTCTCCGGAGTCACCTGAACCGGTTCGCCGTAAAAAGCAAAACTCTCTTCCCTCAGGTTGTAGTTTTTACTGTTGTCGGCATCCACGAGAGCATAGAGACGGTACGACCCCGCCCTGACGTTATCGATCCGGAATTCGCCATTAGGCGCCGTGCGTGTTATATAATCAGGAATATCCCTGAAAACGGCAGAATCCTCGGGCTGGCTGTAAAGAAGTACAAGTGTGTTTTCGGGCGGATCGAGATTAAGTCCGGTATATACGTTTCCTGTAAGCGATAATGAGTCGATTACAGGACCGGTTGAAAAAACGAACTGGAAGTTGTTTATTGCATTCCCTTCGTTGAGGTCTCTTATTGCATCCTGGAAATAGAAAGTATAGGTTGTACTGTCCCTCAGTTCGTCTTCATATCTTATTCTGATGCTTTTACCGCGGGTCACTATTTCGGGCCGATTGACCATCGGTGGCGATACCATGAATTTCTCAGTGATCTGTTCCAGAGCCACATACTCATTGAAAGTTACAATTATCTCCTTGCCCCTGAAGCTTGTTGAGCCGTTTTCGGGAACACTTTTGACTATCACCGGGATATCCCTGTCCCTTGGGCCTCCGGAAGGCGAGCTCATCTTTGCACAGCCGAATGCCAGTAAACTGATCACTATAAGGAAGAAAAGGTATCGGTTATTGTTATGGATCATATAATTTTCGGCCATTTCGATTACAAACTTACATTTTTTAAGCATACCTTATATCACCACCTGCCTGCAGTGCAAGGATATTGGAAAAACATGAAGTTACTTTGCCAAATATGACTAAATTTGCTGATCATAACAATTCCGAATATGCATTTACTTGTCATTCCCTGGGATGTAAATCCCGAGATATTCCGGATAGGATCGTTTGCAATCAGATGGTATGGGTTGTTGTTTGCCTCTTCATTTCTTTTCGGATACATTATAATGGATAAGATTTTCAAAAATGAGAATCTTTCACAGGCCACACTCGATCGTCTGACTGTCTATATGGCGCTCGGTGTTATAATCGGGGCCCGGCTCGGGCATTGCTTCTTCTATGAACCGGCATATTACCTGAGCCATCCCGTCGAGATAATCAAGATATGGCACGGAGGACTTGCAAGTCACGGTGCCGCTGTAGGTATCCTGATAGCCCTTTGGCTTTTCGCAAGAAAGGAAAAAAAGGACTTTACCTGGGTTATCGACCGGATAGCGATTGTTGTTGCACTTTCGGGATTTTTCATAAGGATGGGCAACCTTATGAATTCGGAGATTTACGGAGTTGAAACCACAATGCCCTGGGGTTTTGTATTTCTGAGGAACGGAGAGACTGCTCCGAAGCATCCCACACAGATCTATGAGGGGCTGGCTTACCTTTTCATTTTCTTCCTGCTTATGAGGATTTACTGGAAGAAAAGGGGCGAACACATTCAGGGCCTTCTCATCAGCCTGACAATGATACTTATCTTCACCGCAAGGTTCTTTATCGAATTCCTGAAGGAGGACCAGGTCGATTTCGAATCGGGAATGACGCTGAACATGGGTCAATGGCTCAGTATACCGTTTATCCTGGCCGGGTTTGTATGGCTTTACATCAGTCTGACGCAGAAGAAGAGGCTGGTGATAAAGAGGAA
>CAZKTX010000042.1:0-3981 GCA_964555805.1 uncultured Rikenellaceae bacterium | reverse complement strand
TACGATACCGTTGAAGAGGACGTCGAGGATGGCGTTCAGTCTTTCTTCAAGGTTTATTTCACGCTTTTTCCAGAACAGCGGAACTTCAAGTCCCTTAAGGGTTGTCTGAACTGCGAGGGCTGTATACTCACTGTTTTTCACGTTGAACACTTTTTTTCTGGCGCCGTCGTACAGAATGAGCCTGAGGATAGCCAGTTCCTCCCGGTCGTATTTTTCCCTGACCTGTTCGATGAAGTCGAAGTGATCGAGATGAGTGTCAAAGATGGCGTTATAATAGTTGGATAGTTTTTCGAATGATTTCATCCTTACAAAGACATAGTTCCTCATCTTGTCAACAGGCGACTCAACCGATTTTATTGCATTAGTAAGTTCATTTCTAAGGACATTGGCTTCATAAAGCACAACTGCCTCGAATATATCTTCCTTACCCTTGAAATAGTAGTAGACAGAGCTCTTGCCCATTTTGATGCCTTTTGATATCTCCTCCATTGTGGTCTTCCTGAAACCGTAACGGCTGAAAACCTGCGCGGAGCTTACTATTATTTTCTTTCTATATTCCTCTTTATTAACCATATGCGTGTAGTAATTAAAGAACAACCGGGAACAAATGCAAATTTAGAACATAAATATTTCTTATCAAAATCTTCGAGGTTTTCGTTCGATAATTCGAAAATCAGGGCAGCAACCGGGCTGCGGGCCACTTCCAGGACCAGGGGTGTGAATATCCGACCTGTAAAAGTAAAATAAGCCCGCAGTAAGATCAATCAGGCACTAATTTTGTAAATTTGAAACTCAAAATAATACGTTGGGGAAGAAACACTCTAAATAACATGGAAGGATTTGTAAAATTCAATTGCCACTGGAATCAATCAGGGCCTGTTATATCAGATGAACAATATGAAATAATAAATTACTGGAGGGAAGTTCTGTATAACATGGACCTTATCGGGGCTTATGAGAACGGTGTTGGTTACGGTAACATCAGCATGCGGATCAGGGGAGGGAATCAGTTCATAATCACCGGTTCGGCAACAGGAGAAATAACCGAGCTTGAGCCCGGTCACTATGTAAAAGTCAATTCATTCAATATCGACGACAATGCGGTTCAGTGCACCGGGCCGCTGAAAGCTTCGTCGGAGTCGCTTACGCATGCTGCTATTTACCTTGCTGATCCGGGAGCCAATGCTGTCATTCATGTTCACAGTATCGACCTTTGGAACGAGCTTATCTACAAGGTCCCCACAACAAATCCTTCAATGGATTACGGAACGACAGGGCTTGCCAGGGATATAAGCAGGTTGTTCACCGATTCGGACGTGATTGAAAAAAGGATCATTGTGATGGCCGGCGACAGGGCCGGGATCCTGACATTCGGACACGACATGGATGAGGCGGTTAATATACTGATGCAGTACCTCCGGAAGGAAGCGTGACCGGGCTCAGCTCCGGGAATGCTTTTCTTTTTGCAATACTGCCTTAATAAGGAGTTATTCCTGAAATAAACTAAATTTGTCAAACTAAACTATTTTTTGAAATGAAATCAAAGCTTTTCATCCTCTCAATCCTGCTGCTGTCTGCAGGTTTCTCATGCAAACCGAAGACCGTACCTCCGGCAACTGAATCAATTCAGGCTGAAACCGTTGCACCGGCTCCCGACTATCAGAAAATGATAATTGCGAAAGCCTTTATCAAACCCGGTAAGGAAGCTGACTTCATAAAAGCTGCCAAAACAATAATTGAAAGCTCGAATAAGGAAGAAGGATGCCTCGGGTACATGCTCTATCAGGATCCTTATGAAAAGACTAATTTCATTTTTGTCGAGAAATATAAGAATCAGGCAGCCATCGACATTCATTTTGCGGCTCCCTATTTCTCGGAATTCGGTACAACTATCGCCGCCTGGGCAAGCAAGCCTACGGAGATCAGGATAATAGATATCGCTGCAGAGAAGTAAGAGGCCCCGATTTTGCCGGCGTTACCGGTTGTAATGCTTATGGACAAAAAAGGAACAGAACAAAGGCCGTCGGGCAGGATCAACGAGATACTCGAGACAATATCGCGCGACAGGCCAAGGACCAACTTTTGCCTGGTTCGATCACCTGGTCGGCAATGATCGCCGTCCTTGCATTGTTTTCAATTAATGTAGCAGACACAGCCAGGCTGCTCCGGACAGCTGATACAGCCGATAAAAAAGAAAATAAGAATTTCCCCTGATCAGCGTAGTTTTTCCGGGGGCGGAGGAACCTCATCGATATACATCATTCTGCCCATCGGCGACATGTCATTCGTCGATTTGAATGATCTGAACGGGGATTTTCTGACAACCGCTGCGGATTTAACTCCCCTTATATCATCCAGACACGCTTTAAGCATTTCTTCATTCTGGTCTCCAAGCGGCAGGAGATCCACGGCATATTCCCTGGCTTCAATATCGGGTGCAAGGCCGTTTGTGAAATCACTGAAGTCCTCAGAGTTGGCTATTTTGAGAACCACCGGCTGCATAGCCCATTTATGTCTGGGGTTAACCGTACCTGCGTTATCGATATAGTCCTTGATCGTGTAGGAACCCACATTCTTACCGTAGGTTCTGGATCCAACCTGTTTTACTGTTATAAAGGGTCTGAGTCCGTTGATAAGCATTTCAGAAGCTGAAGCAGTTTCAGAGGATGTAATTACGTATATCTCGCTCAGACCGATCGATTTTATAGGGGTTGCAGGGGTATTGTCGGTTGCTGCAATTGTACTCTGGAAATACTCATTGAAGTAATTCTGACCATAATTTGTCAGATAATAGCTTGTGAGCATATCGTTAAACTGGGTTTTTGCAAAAATCAGGTTTGTATTTGTGGAATGGATCATGCTTGCCAGGTAGATGGCTGAATTCACGTAACCGCCCGGATTATACCTGAGGTCGAGGATCAGCTTGCTGATGTTGGCATCCTTGAAATTTCCCATCACATTATTGAGGGCGATATCGTAGGTTGTATTTATTCTGACATCAAAAGAGCTGTTAAATCCGTTGTACACAAGGTAGCCAACCTTTATCCCGTCAACATCGAGTATTGTGTCGAGATAAATGGGGTTTTCCATCAGGTCGATTGCCGTAAGTGACACCGTGCGGCCGTTTGTAATGAATCCGCTTCCTGTATAGTCGGCAAAACCCATGCTGTAACTTATGTTTGTAAACAGAAGCGACTGGTAGTTCTCATCCGTTAGCTGCTGGTTGTTTATCCGGGTGAATATGTCTCCGCGTTTAAGCCCGGCAAGGTCGGCGGGAGAACCCTCAAGTACGTATCTTATTATACCGACAAGCTTGTTGCTGGCATCGTCGATATAATAGAGCTGGAAATTCATCCCGACTGTTTCCGAGATACCTGCAAGCCAGTTGTCGAGTTCGGCATAATCGTCGACAACAAACGAAAACCGGTCGACTTCCTTGTATTTATACAGGAGACTGTAAAAAAGTTCTTCCGGGTCGGTGTATTTATTAAGGAAGGCGTTCAGGCTGTCATTGTTCGATTCATAGATCGGCTTTGTGAGCGCCGGAACCTGTTTCTCCCAGAAATAGTAAGTTGAAAGACCGTCGTAAATGAATTTTTTCTCGTCTGACGCTTCCGGGATAACTACGGGAGGGGGATCCTTTTTACAAGCTCCGGGGATCATCAGACCCAGGAGAATGGCAATATAGAATAAATTCAGCTTTTTCATCTTACAGAAGGCTTAATTGACAGCTCCCAAAATTAATATAAAATTTCCTAACTTAACAGATACTTAAATATCAGGCCCAAATAATTTCAATAATAGAAGATATGATCAAATTTTGTACCAATTTAAAAAATGAGTGTCAGTAATAATTAATGACGGCCGATTGGTTTTCACAATGGCAGGCCGGGCTTTTTGGAATCAAATTATTGCGTTCTTATCAAAAACCAAGGGATGACATACGGCATTTGGGGGTTATGGGGTGAGGCCGCGGCGAGA
>CAZKTX010000041.1:11943-20890 GCA_964555805.1 uncultured Rikenellaceae bacterium | reverse complement strand
TGACACAACTCAATACAACTTCATCAAGCGAGTTCTGGAGCTTCTGCTGGTCAACATCATGCTGGTACTGTCCCACACCAATCGATTTGGGATCGATCTTTACAAGCTCAGCAAGCGGATCCATCAGTCTTCTGCCTATTGAAACAGATCCCCTTACAGTTACGTCATAGTCGGGAAATTCATCCCGGGCGACCTTTGATGCCGAGTAAATTGAGGCCCCGGCTTCACTTACAACAAAAACCTGGATATCCTTTTCGAATTTGACCCATTTGATAAAATCCTCTGTCTCGCGGCTTGCAGTACCGTTACCGATTGCTATTGCCTCAATTTTATATGCATTGACAAGGGAAAGGATTTTCTTGATCGAAAGAGCCGTTTCATTTTGCGGAGGATGCGGGTAAATTGTCTCATTATGAAGGAGGTTTCCCTGTCTGTCGAGACAAACCACCTTGCAGCCGGTCCTGAATCCCGGATCGATTGCAAGAACATTCTTTTCGCCGAGAGGGGATGCAAGAAGGAGCTGTTTGAGATTATCGGCAAACACAAGAATTGCCTCTTCATCAGCCTTTTCCTTCGAGAGATTTCTGAATTCAGTCTCCATTGATGAGGACAGCAGCCTTTTCCAGCTATCCTTTACGGCTTCGCCGACAAGGTTTGCTGATTCGTTGGAGCCCTTTAGAAAAATCGAATTCAGTATATCGAGTGCATTTTTTTCATCCGGTTCGATTGCCAGGCGGAGGAATCCCTCATCTTCACCCCTTCTCATAGCCAGGAGTCTGTGAGAAGGACATTTACGCAAGGATTCGGACCAGTCGTAATAATCGCTGAATTTAATTCCTTCGGCTTCCTTTCCTTTAACGACTTTTGAAAATATAACCGCTTCCCTTTCAAACAGCCGCCGGAGCTGTCTTCTTGCTTTCTCATCTTCACTGATCCATTCAGCCATTATATCGCAGGCTCCGGCAATTGCGTCATCAACGCTCTTTACATCGTCATTCAGAAACTCTTCGGCTTTACTGCGCGGATTCCGTTCTTTTTGCTCCATTATAACAAGGGCCAGGGGCTCAAGTCCTTTTTCCCTTGCGATTGTCGCTCTTGTACGACGCTTAGGCCTGTAAGGAAGGTAAATGTCCTCCAGTTCCGTCATTATAACGGCTGCATCAATCCTTGCACGCAGTTCGGGAGTCATTTTCTCCTGCTCTTCAATCGACTTGATTATGCTTTCACGCCTTGCGTCAAGATCCTTGAGCCGACCGTATTCTTCCTTTATATGAAGCAGTTGAACCTCATCAAGGCTTCCTGTCATCTCCTTTCTGTAACGGCTTATGAAAGGAATTGTAGACCCGTCGTCCATTAGACGGATCGTATTCTCAACCTGCCATTCGTGCAGGCCAAGTTTTGAAGCAATAAACTTTATATTCTTGTTCCGTTCCATTTTCAAATTCTCAAATTCTCAAATTTGTTATTCAACATAGAGCACAAGCCCTTTCAGGTACTCACTCTCCGGATGGTATATGTTAACCGGATGATCAGGGGGCTGGCTCATCTGATGGAGTATCCTTACAGACCGTCCTGTATTTGCGGCGGCTGCGAAGACCGATTTCCTGAAGTTCTCCCTGTTGACAACCTGTGAACAGGAGAAAGTGAAAATGACACCTCCCGGCTTTATCATTTCAATGGCCTTCATGTTAAGCCTTTTATAACCCTGCAGAGCATTGGCCAGCACGTTGTTATGCTTTGCAAAAGCAGGGGGGTCAAGAATTATAAGATCATATTTGTCCCTGATGTCATTCAGGAACTCAAATGCATCGGCCTTGATTGAAGTATGCCTTGGATCATCGCCGAAATTGAGTTTCACGTTTTCATCAGCCAGTTCAACTGCCTGTGCCGAACTGTCGACACTGTCGACGAGCTTTGCATCCTTCATAGCGTAAACTGAGAATCCGCCTGTATATCCGAACATATTAAGCACGCTTCTGTCTTTCGTATACTCGCCAAGAAGCCTGCGGTTCTCG
Source organism: uncultured Rikenellaceae bacterium (assembly GCA_964555805.1). Taxonomy (GTDB): domain Bacteria; phylum Bacteroidota; class Bacteroidia; order Bacteroidales; family VadinHA17; genus LD21. The sequence continues at coordinate 18,875 of CAZKTX010000041.1, read as the reverse complement.
CGCTGATCGATAAAGAATCCTGTTTTCTGCCCGCTTATCCAGTCGATTTTAAACCTGAAGCCGTATTCTGTAACAATCAAAGGTTCCGAATCACCATAGAGAAACTCATTATCCGGCTTAATACCCGACATGTATGGAATTGTTGAACCGCTCTTGTCGAAGACTGCCTTCACCTGCAAACCTGGTATTTCACTTATAATGCCTGCCAGCTCCTTTCTGATTCTGTACATTCCAACTGAATGCATCTGCATTACAACCACACCATTATAATAGTCGGCGATCAGTCCGGGCAAGCCGTCTCCCTCGGCGTGTATCAGCCTGAAAACGTTGAGCGAGGAATTGCCTGTCAATCCTGCTGCCTTCCGGAATTCATAGGCCCGCAGCACAGCCTGACGAAAGAAGTCAATATCCGGATCGACATCACTGAATGACAATATCCTGACTGCAATTGAACCGGGCTGATAATGGCCTGCTGCAAGGAAATTATCCTTATTGTCGAAGACCTTTACAATATCGCCTTCGGCAGGCTCACCGTAAATCTTTTTAATGGCCCCCGAGAAGATCCATGGGTGAAGCCGTTTAACGGACTGTTCCTTCCCCGATTTGAGGACTATTTTAGTTTCCATTCAAAAGCTTTTTATATATCTGTTGACATACCCAGGCATCGGTTGCTGCATAAACGATCTGGGCTTCTGAAAGCTGATCGGCTTCCCAGTCAGTTACCTGCTGGCGCTTTGATATTCTGAATCCCAGTACGATTGCTGCCAGTTTTTTCAGGCCTGAAACCTGGATACCGTAATCCCTTACAAATTTCTGAAGGTCGACAAAGCCCAGCGGTTCGAATCCGCGAACACTTTTAAGGAAACGGATGTCATCGTGGACTGCCACGCCTGCCTTTATTACGTTCTCATCCGCAAGCAGCTCTGTAAGCTGAGGAGGCATACCGACTTTGTTAATTCTGATGAGGCAGGCTAGTTCATCATTTGCAAGCTGTATCAGTGATACCTTGTTCTTCTTTCCTTTTTTGAACGAAGGTTTTGTTTCGGTGTCAAAGCCCAGAACCGTTGATCCCACAAGCCTCGGGAATGTTTCGTTGAAGGCTGCCATATCCTCAATAAGGACAATTTCTCCCCTGAACCACGACAGTTCGCACTTCCCCAGCTCCTCTTCCGAAATTGTCTCTGCGTATCCGTTATTTTCCATCTCCTCTTAAATCCTTTTGTCTTCTTGTAATAAACCAGTCGGATGTTTTTCTTTCTGCGTCGTCCATATCTCGGGGTTCAGCCTTGCCTATCTCTTCTCCTGAATAAATGAATTTATGTATTGCCTTCAGTGAGTTCACAAGTTTTTGTCCCCAGAAATCCTCAAAATTAAGTTTGCATTCCCAGACAGCGTCATTCATTACCTCCTGGGTTCCTGTCTGGTATAGAAGCAGGAAATTTTTAAGGTCCTGGTAGATATCAGCCATGTTCTCTGAAATGCTTGAAACCACAGGTCCTTCAGCTTCATTGAACTTTTCATCTGCAAGATCAACATAATCATCGGCTGTTCCGAATTTATTTCTCAGCTCATCATGAATCCTGAACCAGTCCGCTTCGGTCACGAATTTTTCATTACCGTCTTCGAAATAAGGTTCTAACGGAGGAAGCAATGAAGCCTTTATATAAAGGTAAGGCAGAATTCGCTGAAGTATCTTAAGCAATTCATCTCCCTTCATCTCTCCTGCATGTTCAGCATATTTGCAGAATTCAATCGCCGCAGCTGTAAACTCAACGACGTTCCGCGAATAAATAGGATCGTTCTTGCTTGTCATGTTAAATTTTAATAAACAGACCTGCAAAATTAGGGAAAATGTGACTAAGAGTTGTCCAAAAAGAATTAAAGTTTGATAACTTTAAGCACTCTAAACCCATGCCGGAAGCTCCGGCGAAATTTTTAACCAATATAAACCATTACAAATATGAAGAAACACCTTACTCTTTTCCTGGTAATCCTAATGGCCGGGTTGATATTTTCAGGCTGCGGCAAAAAAGCCAACGTACTGACAGAACAGGAGATCGCTGAAGGCTGGTCGCTGCTGTTCGATGGCTCAACGCTTAACGGCTGGCGTGACTTTAAAGGGGAGAAAGTTGACATTGCTCCCTGGCAGGTTGAAAAAGGGGTTCTTACATCTCTCGGACTTGGAAGCGACAGTACTGGTTATATTGTAACTACAAGTGAATATGAAAACTTCATTATCGACTTCGACTGGAAGATTTCCGAAGGAGGTAACAGCGGGTTTCTTTATCATGTTGTAGAAAGACCCGAACTGAAAACTCCATATTTAACCGGACCTGAATACCAGCTTATAGATGATGCAGGATTTCCCAGTCCGATTGAAGAGTGGCAGAAAGCTGCAGCCGATTATGCAATGTATACATGTGATCCTGCAAAAAAAGTGCTGAACAAGGCCATGACATGGAACAATTCAAGAATAGTATTTGACAACGGCCATGTGGAGCATTGGCTAAATGGTCAGAAAGTGCTTGAATTCGAAGCCTGGACCGAAGACTGGTTTACAAGGAAGAACAGCGGCAAATGGGATAATGCCCCCGAATACGGTCTTGCAAGAAGCGGAGTCATAGCCCTCCAGGACCATGGAAACAGGGTATGGTTCAGGAATATGAAAATAAAGGAGTTGCCCAGGAAACCGAAACAGGAGAGCCTTTTCAACGGAACTGACCTCAGGGGATGGGAGATTTACGGGACTGAGTTATGGTATGTTAAAGACGGGGAACTGGTTTGCGAGAGCGGACCCGACAAGGAGTACGGCTATCTTGGAACATCAAAGTATTATAATGATTTTGATCTGAGCCTTGAATTCAAGCAGGAGGCAAACGGGAACAGCGGAGTGTTCATCCGGTCATATATAAAAACCGGGGTTCAGATATCGGGCTGGCAGGTTGAAGTAGCGCCTCCGGGAAATGACACCGGCGGAATTTATGAATCTTATGGAAGGGGATGGATATGGCAGATCCCGGACGAAAAGGAGAATATTCTGAAGAAAGAGGACTGGAACACTATGAGGATCAAGGTAACCGGCGACAAGATAACCACATGGCTCAATGGTGAGGTCATGACAGATATGACTGACGAAAAGATTGGAAATGGCAAAGGAAGGATCCTTCTGCAGATACACAGCGGAGGCGGCATAAAAGTAAGGTGGAGGAATCTGCAACTGACAGAACTATAAATATTTTCAGTTTCCACTAACACCTGTTACAATGCACAGGTTATCGTTAAGGCTTCACAGGATAACTGTGATTGTTTTCCTGATTGCACTTTCTTTTAATGTGACAGGTCAGGAAGACACTGTTTCGCTTGAGAAAGGATTCCGGGAGCCCCCGGAATCTGCCCTGCCCCGTACCTGGTGGCACTGGACAAACAGTAACATCACTAAGGAAGGGATAACGAAAGACCTCGAGTGGATGAAACAGGTCGGTATCGGTGGTATGCATCTCGCGGATGTCTCTGCCGGACAGGGTCAGACAGTTGATAATAAAATCCTTTTCAGGTCGCCTGAATGGTTTGATGCGGTTCGTCATGCAGCTACGGAAGCGGAGAGGCTCGGCCTCGAGATGACAATTTTCAGCTCAGCGGGCTGGAGTCTTACAGGAGGGCCATGGGTCAAACCGGAACAGGCAATGAAGAAACTTGTCTGGAGTGAGATGAATCTCAGGGGACCGCTGAGTTTCAACGGCATACTTCCGGATCCGCCAGCCTTTGAAGGTCAGATAAGGAATCTCTCCAACTCACCCAAACCGGTGCCGGTGTTCTACAAAGACTGTGTGGTCCTTGCTTTCCCCACGCCGCCGGAGGAAACCGGAGCCCTGCTGAAAGCTCCGGCAGCCACAAGCGGATCGGGGGAAATAGATCCTTCAGCTTTGCTCGATGATGACCTTAACAGTTCGGTAAAAATATCTTCCGGAAAGGAAAGGAAGGGGATTTGGATTCAGTACGCATTCGAAGAGCCTTTTACAGCACGGGCGCTCACCATTGCAAACCGTGCAGGAATTCCGGTTGGAAGAATTCTGGCAGGTAACAATGAAGAGGATTTCAGGACAGTCTCACTTTTCCCCGGAGCTCAGCTTTACCGTGCCGGCAAGGTTGCCACATTTTCATTCCCTGCCGTGACTGCGAAATATTTCAGGATAGAATTTACGGGTGCTCCAATGCGGCCTGATGATGTGATGAAGGAGATTATTAATCCGCCCGACTCGGCTTACACATTTGGTGAGATAAAGCTGCATTCAGGTTCGAGGATACACAGATGGGAGGACAAAGCGGGTTTCTATCATCTCTTTAACTACGAACCGGTTGAGTCGGGCGACCTGGTTCCTGGTTCAGGCATCGATCCTGAATCGGTTATCGATATCACCGGGATGATGACGGAAGATGGTCAGCTCAACTGGAAAGTGCCGGCCGGTAACTGGACAGTAATGCGTTTCGGATATTCGCTTACAGGTGCAAGGAACAGACCCTCTGTCCCGGCGGGATCGGGTTATGAAGTGGATAAGCTAAGCAGGGAACATACAACGGCCTACATAAAAGAATACACTGAACCGCTGGCTTCTGCAATCGGACCTCTTTACGGCAAGGCGCTCCGAAGCGTAATGCTCGACAGCTGGGAAGCCGGAATGCAGAACTGGACCGACAATATGCTGACCGAGTTCAAAAACCGGAGAGGCTATGATCTTAAACCCTTTCTGCCCTCTCTTTCGGGAAGGGTTATGAAAAACGCGGACGTTAGCGACCGCGTTCTTTGGGATTTCCGGCGTACCCTTGCCGACATGTTTGCAGAAAACCATTATGCCGTGCTTACAGAGTATCTGAATAAGCAGGGTATCAGCACTTACGGTGAAGCTTCAGGAGTCTCGCTCGAAATACTCGAAGATGCGCTGCTTTGCAAGAAATATGTGGATATCCCCATGGGGGAATTCTGGTACAGGGCCCTTCATCCGGAACTTATGTACTATCAGGATGTAAGGGGTGCAGCATCGGCTTCGCATGTTTACGGGAAAAAGCTTGTCGCGGCGGAAGCTTATACAGGCGGCGGTTATGAATCGCCGAATACTCTTAAAAAGATCGGAGATTACTGGTTTGCCCAGGGCATAAACCGTTTCGTCTTTCACACCTCGGCCCATCAGCCGCTCGACACAAAGCCGGGCAATACGATGGTTGGGACTCACATAAACCGTAACATCACATGGGCCGGACAGGCAGGTCCGTTCATGAAATACCTTGCCCGTAACTCATTTATGCTTCAGCAGGGCAGATTTGTTGCCGACATAGCCTGCCTGCTTGATGAAGGGGCGCCTTCAACAATGCCTGTATGGGGTACCGGACTTGTTCCGGCTCTCCCTGAGGGCTACGATTTTGATTACATAAATGCCGACGTGCTTATTAACAAACTGCGTGTTTCAGAAGAAGGGAAGCTGGTTCTCCCCGACGGGATGAGCTATTCTGTTCTTGTGCTGCCGAACACAGACAGGATGACGCTGAATGTTCTCAGGAAGATTAACGAACTGGTTAAGGCAGGTGCGACTGTTATAGGTCCAAGGCCGAAGGATACCCCCGGATATTCGGGATATCCCGAAAATAATGAAGTATTCAGGAATCTGGCTGATGAACTGTGGGCTGATCTCGACGGTATAAGCCGTACAAACCGTATAGCAGGAAAGGGAAGGGTATTCTGGGGAACACCGGTCAGCCTTGTACTGGAAAAACTTGGAGTCGTACCCGACGTGGAATATTCAAAACCGCTCGACTCGAAAATTGACTGGATCCACAGGCGGACTAAAAATGCTGATTTCTATTTCATTGTAAACTCCTCTGATGAATATCTCGATACTGAAGTCAGATTCAGGGCAGCCGGTATTAAAGCCGAAATTTGGGATCCGGTGACAGGTTCGGTATCACCCTGCAGATATTCGGCAACAGATAAACTGACTGTTGTGCCTCTGGGTCTTGATGCAGGAAAATCGATTTTCATTGTTTTCAACAAGAAAGCCGGAATCAAAGGAATGCCGGTTTCCAAATCATCATCCGAACTTCTGGCAACCGTTTCGGGTCCATGGGAAGTCGCTTTCCCTGCAGGAATGGGAGCTCCTGAAAAAGTCGTTTTAAACAATCTTGAATCATGGACCGCCAGCAATGATGAAGGTATAAAGTACTTTTCAGGAACTGCGGCATATAAAAACACCTTTAAGATCCCGGCTGCCATGCTGAAACCCGGAATAAGAATCTTTCTCGATCTTGGCAATGTGGCGGATATGGCCGAAGTTCTTATAAACGGAAGAAATGCCGGACTGCTCTGGACAAATCCATTCAGGACTGAGATCACTGGACTTGTGAGGAAAGGGACAAATGTCGTGGAGGTAAGGGTAACAAATCAATGGACAAACAGGCTGATCGGCGATCAGAAAGCCACGGCAGGAAACAAGATCCTCAACTCGCAGGTGATTGTATACGTAAAAAATCCGGCTGAGTCGGGTTTGCTTGGCCCGGTAACGATACTTAAATCGACCGAATAAAATGAAGAAGATCCTTTTTTGCATTGTTATTTTATTAACGGCACCGGCCTTTAAGTCGGAAGGACAGGGCCAGAAACCTGCCAATGATGTTGTTGCAGGAATTCCTGTAAACTACGATGAATCAAAGGCAGGAACCTACACCCTTCCCGACCCTCTTATAATGGCGAATGGCCAGAGAGTAAAAAACGCCAGGCAGTGGTTCAAAAAAAGAAGACCTGAAATTCTGTCGCTTTTTGAAGAACATCAGTATGGCAAGGTTCCTCCGCGTCCGGCCGGCTTGTCCTTCAATGTTTTTGACAGGGGTACACCGGCGCTGGATGGAGCTGCAATAAGAAAACAGGTGACTGTCTATTTCACAAA
>CAZKTX010000041.1:0-11843 GCA_964555805.1 uncultured Rikenellaceae bacterium | reverse complement strand
CTTCTCGGGAAGAAGGCGCTTGAAACTGATGTATGGCCTGAAGCAGGTGTTCCGATCCTTAATGACCTTGGATATTTCATGCACGAAGGAGGACACGGATCAATGCCGGAGGATTTCGAAATATTTATAAAGTTCATGAAGAAGCATTTCTTCGGAGAGTGAAGTATAGGAGAAACGAACAAGGCCGCCCGCATTGCGGGACGGGAAAGGGGGTTAGTTCACCACAAACATAAACTTAACAAACAAAATATGAAAAGCAATCGCAGAGATTTCCTTAGAATAACCGGACTTACAGGTCTTGGACTTGCCGGAACAAGCCTTCTGAAAGCAATCGGTACTGAACCCGTTGCATTCTCAACAACGGGCAGTCAGGTTTTCAACATGTCGGGCTTTGCGGCGCCCCGCCTTTACAAGGTCAGAATAGGATTCATCGGTCTGGGTAACAGAGGGCCAGGTCATGTATCGAGCATGAGCCTTCTTGAGGGAGTGGAGATAAAAGCACTGTGCGATGTGGTTCCCGAAGAAGTTGAAAAAACAAGAAAGAACATCGAATCTGCAGGTTTCAAACCGGTATTGTATTCAGGCGACCCTGAAGGCTGGAAGAGAATGTGCGAAAGGGATGATATCGACCTGGTTTATATCTGCACCCCGTGGAATATGCATGCAGAAATGGCGGTTTATGCAATGGAACACGGAAAACATGTGGCTGTTGAGGTGCCTGCTGCTGTAACAATTGATGAGTGCTGGCAGCTTGTCGAAACTTCCGAAAAGACACGGAAGCATTGCATGATGATGGAGAATTGCTGCTACGACTTCTTCGAACTCCTTACGCTCAACATGGCCAGACAGGGTTTCTTTGGCGACATTATCCACGGAGAAGGAGCATACATTCACAACCTCCTTGGAAGCAATTTCAGTAAAACAGCATACTGGGAAATGTGGCGTCTTGAAGAAAACTCAACCCGCAGGGGCAACCTTTACCCTACCCATGGTCTTGGACCCATCTGCCAGATAATGGATATAAACAGGGGCGACAGGATGAATTACCTCGTATCTGTAATGAGCGGCGACTTCATGATGAATAATACTGCAAAAGGTCTTTCAGAAACAGATCCTTTCTTCAAAAAATATGTAGACAGGAAGTACAGGGGGAACATGACGACAACCACAGTCCTTACTGAAAAAGGCAGGACAATAATGATACAGCATGATGTAACCTCGCCAAATGTATATTCGCGAATACATAAGGTAAGCGGGACAAAGGCAGCAGCACTGAAATACCCTCTGCCGGCTAAGATCTCAATCGGTGATGAATGGGTTAAGGATGAGGATATGAAAGCCCTTGAGGAGAAGTATACAGCTCCCATTGTTAAGAAAGTAGGGGAACTGGCCAAAAAGGTCGGAGGTCATGGCGGAATGGATTTCCTCGAGAACTGGAGGCTTATCGACTGTCTGCGCAACGGCCTGCCGCTCGACCAGGATGTTTATGATGCCGCACTTTGGAGCGCCATTGCACCATTAAGTGAATGGTCGGTTGAAAGCAGGTCGTATCCTGTTCCGGTTCCCGATTTCACACGGGGAGCATGGAAAACAAACGCACCGGTCGATATATCACTTGAAAAAGGAGGCACAACAAAGGTTATAAGATAAAGGGGGCAGCATCACTTCTTCCATGCCAGTTTGTGGGTGTTGTCCTGAATTATCTTATTATGATCGAGAAGCCAGCGGATGACTTTTATTACCTTTTCCTCCGGCTGGCTTACAAGTTTTACGAGTTCTTCAGGATCGGGTGTGTTTTCTGAAAGGATTTCCTTGATCTCTTCAAGTATTATATCAAATTCATATTTACTAAGGTCTAGTTCATTCCTTTCGCGGCAGACATCGCATGCTCCGCACCTGTCTGATTCCTCTCCGAAATAATCGAGGAGCATAACCACCCTGCACCTGTTGGCCGATTCAGCGTAATCGACCATTTTATCGAGGCGTGAGATATATTTCTCCTTTACATGAAGGTAGTTCTCCGGAGAAATCAAAAGCGCTTTTCTGACAAGCCTTTCCTCTGTGAAAATTACAAGGGATGTTTTTTTCCCCGGGATGTACCTAATTATGTTCATTGACGACAGCTTTACAAGGTAATTATATACTGTATCCCTTGTAATTGCAGCTTTCCGGGAAAGCGAGTCTTCGTTGACAGCCACAAATTCGGTGAACATCCCTGTGTATGACCTTAGGAGGAGTTTTATGAAGCCGTCAAACGATTCGTTTGCGACCTGAAATTTGTACAGGTCGTCTCGTCCCACAATAAAATGCACCCGTGACGGATTATTGATTTCTTCCGTGAATTCGACATATCCCTCTCTCTGAAGGAAAGCCAGGCTGTTATAAGTCTCAATCACGGGCAGTCTGAAGCGTGAAACGAATTCAGACATATTGAAGTCAAAGACGTTGTTCTTACCTGAACCAAGCGGTACCATCAGATAATTGCACAATGCCTCATACACATCCTTTATCTTCTCCAATTCAGGGAACTTCTGTCTCAGAGAATCATAAAGCCGGGTTTTATCGGATGGTGAAAACAGAAGAACAGCCCAGGCAGGTTTGCCATCCCTTCCGGCCCTGCCGCTTTCCTGGAAATAATTCTCGAGCGAATCAGGGGTGTCCCAATGGATAACGAACCTGACATCTGCCTTATCGATTCCCATCCCGAAGGCGTTTGTCGACACTATCACCCTTGTCTTTCCGGTCGACCATGCTGCCTGTTTCCTGTCTCTCAACTCATCTGGAAGACCGGCATGATAGAAGTCGGAATCTATACCATTGGCAACAAGCATTTCCGCCACCTCCTTGCTTCTTTTCCTGCTGCGGACATACACTATTCCGCTGCCGTTGACGCTCCTCAGTGTTTTAAGAAGGTAACTGCCTTTCTCTTCGACATGGCGGACGAGGTATGAAATGTTTTTCCGGGCGAAGCTGGTCCGGAGCACATATTTCTCTCTGAAGGCAAGCTTATCCATTATGTCATCCACAACCGCCGAAGTAGCTGTTGCCGTTAGCGCCAGGAAAGGAACATCAGGAGATATGATTTCCCTGAGGGAGGCAATTTTCAGATATGATGGTCTGAAATCGTAGCCCCACTGGGAGATGCAATGAGCCTCATCAATTGCAACAAGGGAAAGGTTGAGGCGTCCGGCCTTTCCCTGGAACAAAGGGGTGGATATCCGTTCGGGAGATACATAAAGGAACTTGTAATCGCCGTAAATACAGTTCTCAATTGTGATATCAATCTCCTCCCTTGTCATGGCGGAATGAATCATCAGCGATTTGATCTCAAGACTGTTAAGGCGATTCACCTGTTCTTTCATCAGGGCGATAAGGGGAGTGATTACAAGGCATGTTCCTTCCATTGCGAGGGCCGGTACCTGAAAAGTGATAGATTTTCCTCCGCCGGTAGGCATGAGTGCAAGGGTGTCCCTGCCTTCTGCAACCGAGCGGATTATATCCTCCTGAAGAGGTCTGAAAGAAGTGAATCCCCAGTACCTGGTCAGGATTTTCCTGCATTGCTCTATCGTTACAATTTGCCGGGGCATATACAAATGTAGCAACAAGTTTTCAGAGTGCTGTTTTTTTTAGTAATTTGCGCCCACAAAAACCAAAAGGATCACACAATGTCATTTTTAGAGGATAAAATACTTTTCGAAGGATTGACCTTTGATGACGTCCTTCTTGTTCCTTCATATTCTGAGGTGCTTCCAAGAGAGGTGAATATCAGTTCAATGTTCAGCAGAAACATACGGATCAACACCCCGGTAGTTTCCGCCGCGATGGACACTGTAACGGAGGATGAGCTTGCAATAGCAATAGCCAGGGAAGGCGGCATAGGTGTGATCCACAAGAACATGCCTATTGAGAGACAGGCCTCACAGGTCAAGAGGGTAAAGAGGGCTGAAAACGTAATGATCTTTGATCCCATTACAATCGGGCTCGAAGCGACTGTTGCTGAAGCCATAAACCTGATGACGGAATTTAAGATCGGAGGTATACCTGTCATCGATAAAGGAGGCATACTGAAGGGGATTGTGACCAACCGGGATCTGAGGTTTGAAAAAAACCACAATAAAAAGATCACGGAGGTGATGACAACCGACCTCATAACTACAAATCACCAGACCGACCTGCAGGCAGCTGCCCGTATTCTGCAGAAGCACAAAATAGAAAAGCTGCCGATGGTGGATGAATCAGGCAAGCTGATCGGCCTCATAACATACAAGGATATAACCAAAACCAAGGATCGTCCAAACTCATGCAAGGATGACAAGGGAAGGCTTAGGGTTGCAGCTGCCGTAGGTATTGCATCCGACACCCTGCTGAGAGTCGAGGCGCTCATAAATGCCGGGGTTGATGCCATAGTGATTGATACGGCTCATGCTCATACAAAAAGTGTACTGAAGATACTCAGGGAAGTAAAGAAAGCTTATCCAACGGCTGAAGTTATAGCCGGGAATATAGGAACTGCAGAAGCCGCCAGGAGTCTTGTGGATGAGGGCGCAGATGCAGTTAAAGTCGGGATAGGACCAGGATCCATTTGCACAACAAGGATAATTGCCGGAGTGGGTGTTCCACAGCTCAGCGCCATTTACAACGTAGCAAAGGCAATAGAAGGATCGGGCGTACCGGTGATAGCTGATGGAGGAATCAGATATTCGGGCGATATAATAAAAGCAATTGCAGCCGGAGCTGATTCAATAATGGCCGGCTCTCTCTTTGCCGGGGTGGAGGAGTCGCCAGGCGACACTATTATCTACAACGGACGGAAATTCAAGGCTTACAGGGGAATGGGTTCGATTGAAGCCATGCAGCAGGGATCCAAGGACAGGTATTTCCAGGATATCGAGGATGATATCAGGAAACTCGTTCCTGAGGGTATTGAAGCAAGAGTCCCGTATAAAGGCACGCTTTCGGAAGTCATCTTTCAGATGATGGGCGGGCTGAGAGCCGGGATGGGCTATCTTGGAGCCAAAAACATAACAGTCCTCAAGGCGGAAAGTAAATTCACAAGAATCACACATTCAGGTATAATTGAAAGTCATCCTCATGATGTGGCAATAACAAGGGAATCGCCTAACTATAGCAGGAAGTCTTTCGAATAACGGACTCTTCGCAGTAACATGAGACAAAAATCAATCCTGAGCCATATACTGATCATTCTGTCTCTTTCATCCGGATTTGCTCAAAATGCCGATGAGAAGATACTTATGACAGTGGCAAAAATGGATGTCGAGACGGGGGAGTTTGTCAGAATGTACAACAAGAGCCTTGACCCGGCATACAAGGTTGGGATTGATGAATATCTTCAACAGTTCATTGCTTTCAAGCTGAAGGTTGCAGATGCTGTTGAACACGGTTATGATACTACGCGGGCCTTCAGGGAAGAACTTTCAGGTTACCGCAATCAACTGGCACAGACCTGGCTGACTGATCCCGATATAAGGGAAAAGACTCTGAGGAAGGCCTACCAGCGATATCTGGAGGAGATAAACGCATCGCATATACTTGTCAGCTGCCCGAAGGATGCTGCTCCGGATGACACTATGAAGGCATACGGGAAAGCTGTCGGGATACGAAAAAGAATTCTTGAAGGAGAGCCGTTCGGAGAAGTGGCGAAATCGTTTTCCGACGATAAATCAGCGATTATAAATAACGGAAGTCTTGGGTATTTTTCAGTTTTCCAGATGATCACTCCGTTCGAGGATGCTGCATACGGTCTTCAGCCGGGTACTGTCTCTGAGCCTGTCCGTACATCTTTCGGCTACCATATAATCAAAGTTGTCGACCGAAGACCTTCGAGAGGGAAGATAAGAGTTGCACATATAATGAAATCGGTCCCTCCCGCTTCAGACCCTCAGGCAGTCAGCAAGGCTGAGAGTGAAATCAATCAGATTTACGAAAGGCTCGGTAAAGGTGAATCATTTGCAAAGCTTGCTTCTGAAAAATCAGATCACAGGGAGTCTGCTGCAAACGGGGGCGAGATGAACTGGTTTGGAGCGGGAGAGATTATAAATGATTTCTCCGAGGCAGCATTTGCAATTAAGGACACAGGTGAATACACAAAACCGGTAAGGACTCCATACGGGTTTCATATAATAAAACTGCTTGAAAGAAAGGGGCCTGGGACCTATGAAGAAGCAAAGTCTTTCCTTGAGAGCAGATTGAATCAGACTGACCTGGTTTCGCTGGGAAAGAAGTCATTTATCGACCGGCTCAGGAAGGAATATGAATTCAGGGTGGATCCAGAGATAAGGAAATGGTTCATAAAAAACACAGACACACTGATTATCCGCGGAAAGGCAAAGTATCCTGCCAGGCGGATTCCCGCAGGGAAAATCTTTTCTTTTGCAGATCAGGGTCTGACTGCTGCAGATTTTGCATCGTACCTTGAAAAAAGAGGCACGATTATTGAAACCAGCAGCCCGGCTCACTTCATAGATGAATCAATTGAATCGATAGCTTCTGATGAAATCATGAAATATGAGGATTCAATTCTTGAGAAAAAGCATCCTGACTTCAAATATCTGATGAAAGAATTTCACGACGGGATACTTCTCTTCGAGATATCATCTGACAAAGTATGGAACAAGGTTCAGGAGGATTCAGCAGGGCTTCTGTTGCATTATGAGCTTAACAGGGACAAGTTTCTATCTGAAAGAAGCATCAATGGGAAGGTATATACACTCAGGGACGCAAAGGGAGGATTAAGTCTGGAGAAGTCGTTCAGGAAATATGCCCGGAGACAGGATGCTGACAAAAAACTGTTATCGCGGTATAATAAAGGAGGCGATACACTGCTTACAATAACTGAAGGACAGTGGAAAGCCGGTGATGATACCTCAATAGACAAGCTGGAGTGGAGGCCCGGTAATCACTTCATCACAATTAACGGGTTTCCGTCGGTCCTGAAAATAACTGAGGTCAATGAACCTGCACCCCTTCCCTTCAGGGAAGTTCAGGCAGATGTTATCTCAAGCTATCAGGACTGGCTTAATGAGGAATGGATCAGGGAATTGAAGGGCAGATATCCGGTTAAGACCGATGAACAGGTAATTGAAGAAGTCAAAAAAAGACTGGCAAATGAATAGGATTTTTCAGTTCATATTAATACTGCTGACAGTTTATGCCTGCAAAGGCGGCAATGACCAGCCCCGGCGTTTTGCAGTTGCCAAAGCCGGCGACAGGGTTCTGTTTATGGATGAGATACCTATGAACGGAGTGAGCCCGGCATCTCCTGCAGACAGCGCGGCTTATATCCAGAACTACATAAACAAATGGGCAAAAAGGGAGCTATTATTTCAGAAGGCTGAAGCCAATCTCTCTCCGGAGCAGATGGAGGAGATCGATTACCAGGTGGCTGAAACAAAACGCAACCTCGTTGTGCATGAATACCAGAGCATGATGATGATCCAGAAAATGGATACAATTATATCCCGCGAAGAGATGGAACGGTACTACGAGGGTAACGGGGAAGGATTTATGCTGACCTCCAACATCGTCAAAGCGTTGTTCATCAAGCTGCCTGTTGAAACCCCGGAAATGTGGAAATTCAGGTCGCTTATACGATCCGACAAGCAAAAAGACATTCAGGAACTGGCGAGCCTTTGCTACCAGTTCGCCGAGCGGTTCGATGATTTTAATGAAGGCTGGATAACGATGGACAAGCTTTCGATCGAAATGAAGGATGAGATCCCAAACCAGGAAAATTTCCTGAGATGGACAAAGTTTCATGAGACACGCGATTCGTCATCGGTCTACCTTGTGGCAATAAATGATTTCAGGCTGAGAGGAACGCTTGCTCCGTTTGAATATGTAATGGAGGATATCAGGAGGCTTATATGGAATAACCGCCGGATTGAATTTCTCCAGGAACTTGAGAACGGGATTTATAATGAAGGACTAAAGCAAAACAGTTTTAAGATTTACTGATAAAATGAGAAGAAAAAGGACAGTTTTATTTGCGGTTGCAGGGTTGATGCTGTGTGTTGTTTCATCAAATGCACAGACACTTGTTGAGTCAGTGGCTGCGATTGTGGGGAATGAGGTTATTTACCTTTCGGATGTTGAAAACGGTGTTCTGGATATGAGAAGAAACAATCCCAGGGCACGTGTGAATGATCTTCGCTGCAATATCTTCCAGGAATTACTTATAGCCAAGCTGTTTGTGGATCAGGCCAGGATTGACAGCATAATTGTCACAGACGACATGGTAGAGACCGATCTGAACATGCAGATCAACGATGCTATAAGAATTGCCGGAAGCGAGGAGGCCCTTGTGAAATCATTCAACAAGAGCATGGTTGAAATAAGAAGGGATGTCAGGAAGGCACTTGTGGAAAGCCAGACTGTATCGGAAGTACAGAGCACAATCACTTCAGATCTTAAGGTCACTCCCAATGATGTTAGAAGACTATTTAATTCGATCCCAAGGGATTCGCTTCCGGTTATCCCGTCGAGGGTTCAGATCAGCATTATTCAGCTCGATCCACCACGGAATGAGGAAAACAAGGCAGAAGCAAGGCAAAAGCTGCTTGATATCCGAAGTCAGATACTTGCAGGCAAGAGTTTCGCGCTTCTTGCAATTCAGAATTCGGAAGACGGTTCATATATAAACGGAGGGGAAATAGGTTACAAGCTAAAGGGGGAACTTGAAAAACCCTATGCCGATGCTGCCTGGAGCCTCTCACCGAACACAGTCTCAAGGATCGTTGAATCGAAATACGGCTTCCACCTTATCCAGCTGATCGACAAGAAAGGAGATCTCCTGAATACAAGGCATATTCTGGTCAGGCCAAAGGTTAAGCCAGGGGATTCCGAAGAGGCTCTGGCCAGGCTCGACAGCCTTACAAGGCTCATACGGAAGGATAGTCTCAAATTCGAGGATGCTGCCATCAGATTCTCCACTCACCTCGACAGCCGGATCAACGGCGGCAAGATGGTAAGCTCAAATCCCTCGGAAAGAATAAACTGGTTTTCTCTTGATGAGCTGAACAGGGATATGTATACAAGGGTCAGGGATCTGAAGGTGGGCGAGATATCAGAACCGTTCCAGACCACAGATGACATCGGGAATGTTGTTTTCAGGGTCGTAAGGCTCGACGATGAGATACCTGCGCACCGGGCAAATCTCAAGGATGACTACCAGTATTTTTACAATGCAACAATGATGAAAGAAAGGCAGTCGTCGTACCAGAAGTGGATCGCGAAAAAGACAGAGACTACATATATCAGGATCAGTGATGAGTTCAAATCATGCAAATTCCTTGAATCAGGATGGCTGAAATAGCATCTTTGAAAACATGGCTTTCTTCAGGATTATTCAGAAAATCCCTGCTTCTGGCGGGTATCATTCTTGTTTCACAATCATTCTTCAGCCAGGATCTGCCTAAACAACAGAAACCCGGGAAAAAAATGATTGAGGTTCTCAATGCCGATGAAGGGATCGATGAAATAGAAAAGAGCACCGGAAGAAGGGTAACAAGGCTTCTCAGGAACGTTTCCCTCAAACAGAAGGATATATTCATGACCTGCGACAGCGCCTGGTTTTATCCTGGCGTTAATCAGGTTAAGGCTTTCAGGAGAATCCACATGTTTCAGGGCGACACTCTTCATCTTTACGGTGACAGCCTGTTTTATGACGGAGCAACTGAACAAGCATCGGTTCATGGTAATGTTGAACTTGTCGACAAGGAAACCCACCTGTTCACCCAGGCCATTGAATATGATGTGGCCAACGAAATTGCCCGGTACAATACCGGAGGAAGGATAACCAACGCTGAGAACACACTTACGAGCATTATCGGCATATATTACGTTGCACAGAATCTTTTCCATTTCAAGGACAGCGTCAACATAGTCAATCCGGATTATGTAATGAAGGCAGATACAATGGATTATAACACCCAGACCGAAACTGCATTTTTCACAGGTCCTTCCGAAATGGAAGGTGACAGCATATATCTTTACTGCGAAAAGGGATGGTATGATACAAAAAACGATATATCACGGATCTGGAAGAATGCAGTCATCGACAACAGGCAGCAGGTAATAAGGGGTGATTCGCTTTATTATGACGATCAGAAAGGATACGGTCTTGCCTTTAACAACACAAGCATTACCGATACAACAAACAACCTGATTGTAAAAGGCGATTATGCCTGGTATTATGAGAAACCTGAACGATTCATGGTCACTGATAAAGCCCTGTTCATCCAGGTGTCGAAGGATGACTCACTCTTCCTTCACGCCGACACGATAAGCGCTGTAACAAGATCCGACTCAGCCATGAAGGATTACAGGCTGATGAGGGCATATCACAGCTGCAAGATATTCAGCAATGATCTTCAGGCAAAATGCGACTCGCTTGTCTATTCGTTCCGCGATTCGGTGATCAGGCTTTATACAATGCCCGTGCTCTGGTCGGCGGAAAACCAGTTGGTCTCTGATTCAATAGCCATATTCACAAAGAACCGGCAGGCAGAGAGGCTTGAATTATATAATTCTGCATTTGTGACAAGCCAGGTTGACGATACACGTTTCAACCAGGTCAAAGGCAGATCGCTTACCGGCTATTTCAGGGACAATGAGCTGTACAAGATAGATGTGGAAGGGAATGGGGAGACAATTTACTACCTTCTTGACGGCGATCAGATAGTTGGGGTCAATCAGGCCAAATGTGCCAGGATTGAAATCCAGGTTGAAGACGGGAAGATAGTCGAGATAGCTGAGTATCAGAATCCGGAAGGTTTTATTGATCCACCGAAGGATGCAGATCCTCTAAAACTCAGACTGGAGGGATTTACCTGGCAGGATCTGATAAGACCTAAAAAAATGGAAGACATATTTAAAAAATAAAAGGCTGGTTTCGCACCAGCCTTTTTTTAGTATTCATCTTCATTAAAGAAGAAATCATCCTTTGATGGATAATCAGGCCAGATATCTTCGATACTTTCGTAAATATCTCCCTCATCCTCAATTTCCTGTAAGTTTTCAATAACCTCCATGGGGGCACCTGACCTTATGGCGAAATCAATCAGCTCATCTTTTGTGGCAGGCCAAGGAGCATCTTCGAGTTTTGATGCTAATTCAAGTGTCCAATACATTTTTTATGCTTAGATTTTGTTTAAAAAAAAGTTTGCAAATATATAGATTAATTTATTTAATAAACAAGAGAAAAAATGAAGTTTTTGATTAGTTTAAATCTGCCATTTAACTTCATCATTATCAACCTCTATGCTTATTGTGCGTGCAAGAACGAACAAATAATCCGAAAGACGGTTAAGGAATTTACAGACAGAATACGGAATTTTAGAGGTGTCATTCACAAGTAAAACCTTCCTCTCGGCCCTGCGGCATACGCATCTTGTGATCTGGCAGTAGGAAACATGGATATGGCCGCCGGGCAGGATAAAATGATGAAGCGGCGGCAGTCTGCTTTCAAGTGTATCAATTTCATTTTCAAGAAAAAGCACACTCCTGTCAGCAGCCGTCCGGTCACCGGACTCCGCTTCTTTCGCGACGGGCAGGGAAAGTAACGAAGCGAACCTCATCAGGTTGCTCTGAATGAACAATAGTGTCTGAACTCTGCTTTCGTTTTCTTGAAATCCCCTCAGAAGTCCTATCCAGGAGATAAGTTCATCAATAGTCCCGCAGGCTTCTATCCTTGGATGAAATTTCGGAACTCTCTGTCCATCCCCCAATAAAGTACTGCCATCATCACCTGTACGGGTATAGATCTTCATGGGCAATCATGATTATTTCTATGAGTACTTTATCCGGTCCTTATTAAGAACATCGGA
>CAZKTX010000040.1:11927-21229 GCA_964555805.1 uncultured Rikenellaceae bacterium | reverse complement strand
GCCGATGTTGTGCAGCCTGGTAACCAGGTTGTGTGCAATGATGCCCCGACTCTGGACGTAGTCTTCAACACTGGCAACACTGTTGGCATCACAACTTATTCATGGGTAAATGATACACCTTCTATAGGACTTGCCACATCCGGTGATGGGGATATTCCTTCATTCTTTGCGGTAAATGATGGCGATGCTCCCGTGATTGCGACAATAGAGGTCACACCTCATTTCACTTATGGTGGTATAACATGCGATGGTCCTTCAAAAACCTTTACAATCACTGTTGATCCGACTCCTCAGATAATCCCGAGCACTCTGACCCAGACAATATGCAACAACGGGCAGACCAATATTGTAATAGGCAGTCCTAGCACTTACAGCAGCGGTGTAATAACCTTCGATTACACTGTTACTGCTACAGGCGGAGTGACTGGGTTTACAACACCAATGACAGGTTTACCAAAGGATTACGTGATCGCGGATATTCTTGTCAACCCGACCAATGAGATACAGGAAGTCACCTATACAATAACCCCGGTGACTGCAACCGGATGCGGATCTGGTGCGGCTACAGTAATAGTAACCGTTCTTCCGACTCCCCTCGTTGCTGAGCCGGCGGATCAGGTTCTTTGCAACGGAGAGCTTTCAACTGAAGTTGTTCCGGCTACCCTGACAATTGGCGATGTTACATTTACCTGGACAAACACCGATCCGTCAATAGGTCTTCCGGCAAGCGGAGAAGGAAACATCCCATCATTTGAAGCCATAAACACCGGAGACAATCCGGTTATTGCTGAGATAAGTGTTGTACCGCATTTTACATTTGAGGGATTCAAGTGTGACGGACTGGCTAAAGTGTTTACTATCACAGTTAATCCAACCCCGCGCATATATCCTGAACCTGAAGATATAATTCAGTGCGACAGCACGAACACAAGTATCAGGCTTCAGAGTCCGAGTACATTCTCTTCAGGTTTGATATCGTTCAGGTACACAGCAGCTGGCACAGGAGGTGTAACCGGTTATACTCCAAATGCAAGCGGGCTTCCGAATGATCATGTTATTTCCGATAATCTTGTCAACCTGACCGATTCGCCCCAGAATGTAACCTATACAATCACTCCGGTAAGTCCTTTTACAGGATGCAATGACGGACCTTCGGTTGATGTTGTTGTCACTGTTAACCCTACACCCCGGATCAATCCGGTCAGTCCGGTAATTCAGTGCGACAGTACGACCACCAATATCCTGCTTCAGAGCCCGAGCACCTTCACTGAGGGATATATAACTTTCAGGTATACGGCTTCATCTACATCGGGGGTTACCGGTTATACTTCCAGTGCAGCCGGACTTCCCAACAATCATATTATAGAAGATAAGCTTGTCAACACAACCGACTCACCGCAGACGGTTACATATAAAATAACTCCGGTTAGTCCTGTCACAGGATGCAATGACGGTCCTTCTGTTGATATTGTTGTCACTGTTAACCCTACACCCAGGATTAATCCTGTTGTTCCGGTTATACAGTGCGACAGCACAACCACAAATATTTTACTTCAGAGTCCTAGCACCTTTACAAACGGGTTTGTCACGTTCAGGTACACGACCACGGCAACGCCCGGAGTTTCAGGTTACACTACAGGTGCAAATGGACTACCTAACAATCATATTATTTCAGACTTTCTTGTGAATCTTACGGATGCGCCCCAGACGGTTACATATACTGTTACTCCTGAAAGTCCGGTTCCAGGATGTTCTGCCGGACCTTCAACTGATATTGTTGTGACTGTCAATCCCACACCACGGATTCTTCCTGTTGTTCCTGAGCCGCAATGCGACAGCACAAGCACCAGTATAAGGCTTCAGAGTCCCAGTACTTTCACAAGCGGTGTAGTAACTTTCAGGTATACGGCAACAGCAACCGGAGGAGTTACCGGGTTCACCCCAGGTGCGACAGGTCTTCCCAACAATCATGTTATAGAGGATAAGCTTATCAACCCGACCGATGCACCTCAATCAGTTACTTACACAGTAATTCCTGTGAATCCGGTTGGAGGATGCTCTGACGGTCCTTCTATGGATTTTGTTGTCTGGATCAATCCGACGCCAAGGGTACTGCCCGTAGTTCCGGCGCCCCAGTGCGACAGCACCAATACAAATATTACACTTCACAGTCCGAGTACTTTTACAAGCGGTGTCGTGAAATTCAGGTACACGGCTTCGGCTCCGGCCGGTGTCACCGGTTATACAACATCAGCTGATAACCTTGACAATGATTACGTTATTACTGATTTTCTTGTCAACCTGACAGATTCGCCTCTGACTGTTACATACAAAATAACTCCTGAGAGTCCGCTTGGATGCAATGATGGACAATCAATTGATGTAACTGTTACAGTTAATCCAACTCCCCGTATTTATCCAGAGCCTGATGATATAACTCAATGTGACAGCACCACTACGAATATTATGCTTCACAGTCCGAGCACTTTCACAACCGGTCTCGTAACATTCAGGTTCATGGCTTCAGCAACGGGGGGAGTAACAGGCTACACTCCCAGCGCCAGCGGCCTTCCGAACAACCATATAATTGCTGATAATCTTGTGAATCCCACCGATTCGCCACAGACGGTTACATATACAATAACTCCTGTCAGTCCGCTTGGTTGCAATGACGGGCCGTCAGTAAATGTCACTGTAAATGTCAACCCGACGCCAAGGATTATTCCTGTTGTTCCGGTGATACAATGTGACAGCACAACAACTGGAATCACACTTCAGAGTCCGAGTATCTTTACAAGCGGTGTTATAACTTTCAAATACACAACTACCGCTCCGGTTGAAGTAACAGGTTATACAGCAAGTGAAACAGGTCTTCCAAACAATCACGTGATAACCGACAATCTTGTCAATCTTTCTGATTCACCTCAGACAGTTACCTACCATGTTGTTCCTGTAAGTCCTTTGTCGTGTGCCGACGGTCCCGGAATCGATATTACTGTTACTATAAACCCGACACCAAGGATCTTCCCTGTCCCTCCGGATATAATAATCTGCGACAGCACAACAACAAGTATTCCGGTTGAGAGTCCAAGCACTTTCACAAGCGGATTTGTAACTGTTAATTACACGGCATCGGCACCGGCCGGCTTATCGGGATACACAGTAAGTGCAACCGGGATGTCAAGCGGTTTTATAATCAGTGATAACCTGGTTAATACAACCGACGCTCCGTTAACGGTGACTTACAGGCTGGTTCCGGTGAGCGGAGTTGTCTGCAATAATGGTCCGGCCATTGAAGTGAAGGTTACTGTCAATCCGACACCCAGGGCTGTGCCGGTGAATGTAAGTCCGGCCATTTGCTATGGTGATCTTACGGCGATAAGACTCGAATCACCCACAATCATGACTTCGGGTGAGATCAGGTTTGATTATGACATAGCCATTCCTCCGGGAGTTGCAGGGAATCCTGCCTCAGGCGCCGGAATGCGGCCGGGAGATATTCTCTCGTTCAAGTACAGTAATACAAATGACACGGTTCAGTCGGTGTTCTTCAGCATCACTCCAAAGGTTGAAGGGCTTAGTTGCCCGGCAGGAAATGCAAGTGTTCAGGAGGTTCAGCTTCATCCAAGACCGATAAGAGGAATTGAGATTCTGGAACCTTTCACCTGCGAAACAAGTGTCGGACTTGCAACCCTCGAAGCAAAAATTTCAAGAGGCGCAGGACCATATTCAGTAAGCTGGGGAGGCCCCGTCGGTTACACGAAGGAGGATGCTCTGATTATCACCAACCTCTATGCAGGGTACTATTGGCTGAAAGTAACTGACAACCTTGGCTGCAAGGGTGATTCATCGATCAATATTGCCAATCTGAGCGCCAGCCCAAGGATCATTCCGTTACCTGTGCTTCCCAATATCCATGTGTCATGTCCGGGAGGAAATGACGGAACTGCAAGGATATTTGTCAGGGAAGGTATTACAAAACCTTATACGTACTGGTTTAAACGTGACGACGGTGTTATCCTTTATACAGGTGTATTCTCTGATATTTACGACTCCAATGACCCGACAACATACCGTATCTGTGAGGACTTGACGGCTGGAACATACACTCTTATGATCAGGGACGTAAACGGTTGTGAGACTATACGGCAGGCAGAACTGAATGATCCTGACCCGATAGAAGTGTCGATGGTTCTGAGTGATTACAGCGGGTCGAATGTTTCCTGCCGGGGATACAGCGATGGCTTTGTCGAGGCAAGCGCTTCAGGCGGAACTGCCCCGTATTCATACTCATGGTATCCTGAAACAGGAACTCTCACTGTACCAACTAACAACAGGAGGCTTGAAGGCATTCCGGCAGGCAGGTATTACGTGGACGTTACCGATTTCATGGGATGCATAAAAACTGAAAGCATAACCCTTACCGATCCTCCCGGAATGGATCTCGCCTCATCCGAAGTATCGCACAGCAACGACAACAACTACAATATCTCATGCAACGGAGCAAGTGACGGGTATATTAAAATTGCTGTAACCGGCGGATCAGGTAATTATACATACTCATGGGCGGGACCTGACGGTTATTCAGCCATAACAAAGGATATATCAGGACTGAAGACGGGTACTTATACATGTACGGTTACTGACATCAACAGGTGCGTACTGACTCCGAAGCCGGAATTTTCCCTTATTGAACCGGCGCCACTTGTAATTTCTTCTGTGTCCTCGGTTTCAACCGATGGAGACTTCAATATCACCTGTGCCGGTGGTACAGGAACTGTTGATGTTACAGTCGCTGGAGGAAGTACAGGCAATTACACCTATTTATGGACGACAGCAGACGGATCAGGAATAGTTGAAGGAGAGCAGGATCAGAATTCCCTCACAGAAGGTACATATCATCTCAGGGTGACCGATCTGAACGGATGCGTTGCTGAAACGGATATCACTCTAACTGAACCTCCGGCCCTTGTTGCAACTCTGATTCCCACACACATAAACTGCCAGGCATCAGGTTTCAACAACGGGTCAATAGATCTTGAAGTTACGGGAGGAATCGGGCCATACTCATACCTCTGGTCGAATGGAGCGGTTTCACAGGATATTTCAGGGCTTACACAGGGAGAATACAGCGTCCTTGTAACCGATGCAAGCGGATGCCAGACATCCGGCAGTGTTCTTATCGAAGATCCTCCTCCTCTCACATATGAACCGGTAATATCCAATTATAACGGATACAATATCAGCTGTTTCGACAGATCCGACGGATCGGTCCGGATCAATCCGACAAGCGGAACACCTCCTTATATATATTCATGGACTGGACCTGACGGTTTTACAGCAACAACAAAAGACATATCAAGTCTGAAAGCAGGCAGTTACACTCTTAGTATAGTCGACAGCAAGATGTGCACTGTAAGCGAAACGATCGAACTGTCGGAGCCAGGCTCACTGGGGATGACTGTAACAACATCGGAAAGCATAACCGGAGGCTGGAATATCGATTGTGCCGGAGGAAAGACGGGTTCAATATCTGTTGAATCGGTAAACAATGCCGGCCCTGTCGATTATCTCTGGTCAGATGGTGAAATTGGAAGGAGCAGAACCGGCCTGATGGCAGGTTATTACAAAGTTATAACGGTCGATTCGAACGGATGTACGGCCGACTCAACAATTCTTCTCACCGAACCCGATTCAATTAGAATAGCATTTGCCGTCACGCAGCCCCAATGCACTGACATGCCTGACGGCCAGATAAATATTGATGTTACAGGAGGTACAAATTCAGGTTATTCTTACCTTTGGTCAGATAATTCGACAACCCGGAACATAGCCACGGCGGTAAGCGGGGTTTACACCGTGACGGTTACCGACGCAAATGGTTGCAGTGTAACCAGGTCCGTTACTATTAATCCGGTGAATGATCTGTGTCTTAAACTGCCAAATGCAATATCGCCAAACGGTGACAACATAAATGATATCTGGAACATTGGTCTCAGGGAGCTTTATCCCGAAATGGAGGTTACTATATTCAATAGATGGGGTGATGCGGTCTGGAAGTCGGGCAGGGGATATCCTGTTCCATGGGACGGCAGGAGCAACGGAAATATGCTTCCGATGGATTCATATCATTACATAATTGATCTGCAGAACGGAAGGAAACCAATTATAGGGACAATAACAATTGTGAAATAATTAACGGAAACTGACTTGAAGAAACTGGCAATAATATCGGCATTAATACTCTGCTCCGCGTTCGCATCGGGGCAGCAATTGCCGTTATACAGCCAGTATCTTTACAACAAGTTCCTCATAAATCCTGCCGTTGCCGGGAGTGACGGTTATACAAGCTTCAACCTGACTGCCAGGGAGCAGTGGATTGGTTATTCAGGTGCCCCAAGGACATTCTCGGTCAGCGGTCAGGGAAGGATACTGAAGAAAGGGTATCAACTAAAAAGTAGTTCACGCGGAAATACATACAAGCCGAAGTCTGACGGAAAGGTTGGTGTCGGAGGCTATATATTCAGCGACAAGAACGGGATTGTTCAACGAACCGGCTTTCAGGCATCATACGCCTACCACATGTGGGTAAAAAGCAATACACAACTATCATTGGGACTGGCAATGACCGGATATCATTTCAAGATAAATGAAAGGGAAATTTCGTTTGAGGACCCTAATGATCCATGGTTGAACAATGAGCTTCGCCGGGGTGTATTTGTTACCGATGCCGATTTTGGAATTTATGTGCTTAATCCAAGGTATAATATTGGATTCTCAACACAGCAGATGTTTGGCGCAGCCGCGAAGATTGGCAATGAAGCCTACCGGAATTACAGAATGGACAGGCATTATTTCCTTTTCGGCACAGGGTACTTTAATATTGCTGATAAGACAGAACTATCACCTTCAGCCCTCGTAATGATGTCGGAACAGATGAAGCCGGTGGCTGACATCGGGATGACTTATATCTATGATCAGAAGGTCTGGGCTGGCCTTTCCTACAGGACGACAAAGGCAGTCATTGCAAATTTCGGAGTTTCTTATACAAATCTTCATATCGGTTATTCGTTCGACTATACGCTTCAGCAGATTCAACGTGTCACGTACGGTACTCATGAGCTGACACTGGCAGTCAGGTTTGGTGACAGCGCACGCAGGTACCGCTGGCTCGACCGTTATTAGGATTGATCTTATTTTATTTTGAGGACATATATGAGCGAACTGCTCCTGTGTTTTCCGAAAAAAGTCATGAAGGCGAATACAGCACCCTTTATCATGCCTGTAATGAACGGCATAACCGATCGCCGGGTTTTTTCGCTGAGTACAGAGATATAGAATACATCCAGGGGAAGCGGTTTTATGTCTGAAATTGTGAAGCCTTCCTTTTCGGCAAAGATACTGAAAGTGTGGGGAGTAAAATGCCAGAGATGTCTTGGCACATCCCAGGCTGCCCATTCCTCACCATAATGCAGGGCATCGTGTGAGCTGCAGTTTGGAAGTGCAGCAATGCATATTCCTCCGGGTTTCAGAAGTCTTCTTATCTGAGCCGCATAATCTGAAAGGTTATGAAAATGCTCCATCACATGCCACATTGTAATGCAGTCGAAGCTTGCATCAGCCAAAACGGAGATTTCCGAAGGATCAAGTATTTCGATCCCAAAACGGGTGGTTGCAAATTCGCGGGCCTTCAGGTTAGGTTCGATCCCTTTCACTTCCCAGCCGGCTTTCTTCATTGTTCCGGCGAAATATCCGGTTCCGCAGCCTATGTCGAGAATACTTCCTTTCGCAATGCCGGTGCTCTTTTTAACAAGGAGGCTTTTCCTTTTGAGCATTAAGTTTCTGGCCTGAAGATAAATCGTGTTGAGGACACCTTTGGCCCTGTCGTCGTGGGATATGTATTCCCCGGAATCGTAATACCGGCCTATTTCCCTTTCATCCGGAAAGTTAAACGTAAAAACAAAACCGCAACCTGGACACTTATAAATGTCGAACTTCTCCCCGCTCACGAGATTGTCGGTGCAGGTAAGATGGCGGGAGGGGCCGGGAGCAGAACAGAGCGGGCATGTCGGACTGTTTCCCATCCGTCACGAATTTTTCTTTCTGAAGAATCCGGCGGCGAAATACCCGGCTGCCAGCAGGATCAGGATAATCGAGCTTGCAACTGAAACCCTGTTGCCATTTATGTAAGTGGCGGGTTCGAAGACAAACCTTATCTGGTGGCTGCCTCCGGGCAGAACCATGGCTCTCAGGACATAGTCAGCCCTGAAGTGTTCACTTTCCTTTCCATCGATAAAGCAAAGCCATCCTTCGGGATAGTAAATGTCCGAGAAGACAGCAAGTCTTTCTCCCTCTGCAGTATACCTGTATTCCAGTTCATTGGGCTGATAAGTAACCAGCTCTATTCTGTCACCTTCCGAAACCGCGTATTGTGTCTGTTTAATGCTCCCGCTGAACCTGTTGTCAATAACCGCTTCCCTTGCAGGATTGAGCATTTTCAATGCCGCAAGTTCCTCATTTGCATTAGCGGCTATAACCGGTTTTTCAACGAACCATGCATTACCCAGCGCATTGGGATTCACAACAGGGGGCGACTGTGGATCGACAATTATATATTTTGTATTGAGCATGTTAAGTACGGCAGTGTTGTTGAAAACAGGCATCAGGTGGCCGGAAAGTTCCTCAACAGTCTGTACCTGTCCAGCATTCTGAAAAGCAGTCTGGAACATTCCCAGTTCGCGGCTTATTGCTGAGTCGATAAGTTCCTGGTATCTTTTCAGCTTGGCTCCGTGATATCCTCCTATCGACTTGTGGAACCATGAGGTGGGGGAGTTGTCGTTGAAAACCGATGTAGTAAGGTTAAGCACGCGTTTATACGAGGGATCTTTCAATATTTCCGTATCTGCAACACCCGGGGCGAATGATTTCTGTATCACTGAAGGCTTCTCAAAGCGGTCGGCGTTCAGGTATCTTTTGCCTGCACCCCACAGGTCGAATAGAATCAATGCCCCCAGGAGAAGTGTGGCATATTCTTTTTTCAGCTTTCCCGTGATGAATGCAAGAAGTGCGCCTGCGCCAAGCAGTATGAACACAAGAGACCTTAACCCATCTGCTCTGAGCAATCCCTTTCTGTCGGATACAAGAGCGGTTTTGAGCCAGTCGGGGAATTCGGTTTCCATGGGGTTCAGGAACGATCCGGCAATTCCGGGGAAAATCATCACAAAAAGCAATATCCCGCCTGTAATTCCGGCTGCAATTTTAAGCCCGTTCAGCAATTCTTTTTTGGGGAGCAAGCCGGTCAG
>CAZKTX010000040.1:4472-11827 GCA_964555805.1 uncultured Rikenellaceae bacterium | reverse complement strand
GCCTTTACTGTTTCGGAGTCCCTGTCGAACGGCTTTGATGAGCCCCCCTTGTAATTTGGTATCAGCAGGTTCATTGTTTCATCCACGCCATAGCTCCAGTATACTATATAATCTCTGTCGAGTCCTGCTGACACGTTCCTGTGTTCCGACTTTAGTTCCGATTTCCCCCTGATCGAGTATTTGCCATATTCCCTCACAGTGTTGAGGCTGGCGAAATTGATTCCGATGGCGAGCACCACCGGGATAAGCATTATAAGGGATGTCCGGAGAAATCGGGGGAATGTCTTCTCCCTGACTGAACAGATGAATTCGGTTATTATGAAAACCAGGATTATAAGTGCGGCATAATAAGTTATCTGCAAGTGGTTTGCAGTTATTTCGAGTGTAAGGAAAAAAGCTGTGATCAAAGCGCCTTTAATTGCATCGCGCCTGTAGGCATACCACACCCCCCCGATTACAGGAGCCATATATGCAAGTGCAATAGCCTGGGTGTTGTGTCCCGCCGCCAGAATCTGAAAGAAGAAAGATGAGAATCCGTAGGCGATCGCCCCGGCGATTGCAATCCACTGATTAAGCCCGAACAGAAGCAGCAGGAGATAAAACCCTGCCATTGAAAGGAAAAGCACCGAGACCGGCATTTTGAACACCCTCAGCACAGTATCGGCATGCTTGAAAAGGTTGCCGGGATATCTGGTTGATATAAGATAAGCCGGCATTCCGCTGAATATCGAATTTGTCCAGAGCGGTTCTTTGTTGAACTGCTCCCTGTAATCCCTGATTTCCTTTGAATTGATATTCGAAACAGTTGTATCGTTGGCTTTAAGCACCTTGCCTTCAAGCACAGGGTAGAAGTACACAAATGATATCAGCGTGAAAAGCGCCAGTGCAATTATATGCGGCAGGGCCGGCTTTATCCTGTCTTTGATTTCCATGATCAGTTGTATATCTTACAAATTTACCTAATTAACCTATATATTTAAGACTGATATATGCAGCCTTCTAAATTTCTTCGTCTGTATCTCTGAGCGACCTGAAGTTCTCACCAAGGTTCCGGATATCTGACCATTTTCTTACAAATCCTTTCAGAGCCTGCAGTTCAGCAGTTTCATAGAAGTTCAGGGCATAAAGAATGAAAGGGAAGGAAGCAATGCACATTACTTTCAGCAACAGTCGCGGCACTATGTTTATATCGTTCAGCACCAGCCCTGCGAATGATAGAATTGCTCCTGAAAGGAACAGGACAAGCACCTTTTTCTGTTCATAGGGGATAAAGTACTCCTTCTGCGAGAAATAGTAGTTGAGGCGCCAGTAAACAATTTGAGTCACCAGGGTTGCAACGGCTGTCCCGGTTATGTTCCAGATGGGTATAAGCAGGATATTGAGTGCAATGTTCAGCACGGTCGAAATCACAACATTTATACCGATTATCCTGGATTTTCTGTTGATCATAAGGCCGTAGCTTGTAGTCTCCCTCATATTCACAAAGAACACCGACAGCGAAAGTACCGGCACAACCATCCAGGCGCTCCAGAAAGCAGTTGATTTTGTTATTGCCTTGAGTATCTCGTATGAAAAAAGGGAAACTGTAATTATCCCGAGCATCAGAACGAAGGAGGAATACAACATCGATTTCTTATAGAACCTTTTGTTATCGGTCGTATTCATTTTCTTCAGTACCATTGGAGTGAGGGCCATCTTTATTGAATCGACAATCACAAGCTTAAGTACCGAGGCTATTTTGTAGGCCATTGTATAAATTGCAACAAACTTCAGGAGGGCCATTGTATTCAGTGCATATCTGTCGATTGCGGTGAGGACGGCAGAAGCCAGGTTGGCCAGCAGCAGGGGGTACCCGAAACGGCCCATCGATCTGAAAAGGGTCAGATTGAAGTACAGTTTGCTGTTCCTTATTGAATATACTGAAAGGAAAACAACGAACAGGAGGTTGCCGATTACCTGGGCGAGGTAGATTCCTGCTATTCCCATTCCCCTTGCAGTTATCAGGTAAATTGTAAGTCCAAGTACTGTGATCAGTTTCAGCAGGTTGGCTGTTGAGAAGAGGAAAGATCTCGCCTGTACCCTCATCAGTGTGTTGATCAGGTTGTTTATTGCCTGAAGAGCGGATGAAAGAACAAGCAGTTTGATTGCATCCGACATTGCATCGGTGTCGAACATTGCCCTTGAAAGAGGTCCGCTCATCGGAATGAGGAAGGTGCAGAAGAGGATGCTTATAAGAATCTGGAAGGAGAACGACATGAAGAAAATTCCTTTCCGGTTGGAGGAATAGTCCTTGTCCCAGTACCATCTCATCATACTCTGCGGAAGGCCCGAGGCCATAAGTGATATCAGGATAAGTCCCGATATGTCGAGCACGGCGATGATCCCGAAATCATCCACTGAGAAATACCTGGGATCTGTGTAGAGAGGGATAAGGAGAAAACCGACGATTTTGACGGCTATATTTCCAATACCGTAAATGAGGGAATCTTTTATGCTTTGCTTTACAGGATTCAACATAGCCGGCGTTTCATCTAATCAGATCTTAAAAGTAAGTGAAACAAATGAATTAATTATCCCTTTTTGGGAACGGGGATTAACCGAAAGGTTAGCTTCATGCTTCTCTGTCAGGCTGTAAGGTCTGTTTTTCCGCATAAACTATATAATACCTTGGATGAATTCTCCTTAGCAAAGGCCTGATGCCCCATGGCTTATCGTAAGATTTCCAGATCTGGTAATCTTTTACTTTCCAACCTGTTCTCTCAAGCAGGTGGTTGAACTGCCTGACTGAAAATTCGTGATAATGGCAGTCGTGCCTGTCGCTGTAATTCCAGTATTCAGCTGCAAACCATAATCTTAAGGGGACCGAAGCTATCAACCGGCCGCTTGATGCATTTAACAGGTTGAACGGAGCAAACATATGCTCGAAGATCTCAAATGCTGTAATGGCGGGATATTCATTCACTATTGAATAATCAACATCAAGATCCTCCCCCGATGTATTAACTATATTGTATCCGCCCTTCTGCCTGATGAAATCCGACAGTTCGTTGGTTTCTCCCAGGTCAAGTATTCTTTCATCAGTACTGAAATGTTTCTTTACAAAACCGAGCGTTTTTTCAAATCTTTTTTGTTTTGCCTTGTCCATAAGCTGATTTTTTGTCATTGTTAATTCAGCGCAGCCTGAAGTTCATCATACAACCCGGTAAGATCCCCTTTAATCACATTCGTATTGAAATGGCGAATTACAGCTTCATAGCCGTTTTCACCCATTTCCCCTCTGAGCGAAGGATCGGCAGACAAGGTTTCAATCGCATTCCGGAGTTCCTTCATGTTTCTGTAGACTATTCCGCAATTGAAATTCTCAACAATTGCTGCCTGAGGTTTGCAATCTGAAACGATCAGGGGTTTTTTCCCAAGCATGTAGTCGAAAATCTTGTTTGCCACCCCCGATTCATGCTGAGGGTTCTTATGAAACGGAGCTATGCAGATATCCGATATATCGAGGTAAACGATCAGTTCCGAAACGTCGATCCATGGAATATAATACACCACGTTGTCGAGGGTTTCTGAATTTATCGTCTCAAAGAATCTTTGCCTGTCAGCCTTATCGACCGGACCTATTATGAGAAATCTTGAAGGATGGTTTTCCCTTGCAAGTTCCTCAAACACAGCAATCACATCGAAAACTCCCCTACGTTCAGCCACGACTCCGAAGTACATCACCACTGTTGTGGCGCTGTCGCGGCTTATGCCTTTGGCAACCCCGTTTCCGGAGGCTGACTGCGACAGATCGGGTACATTGGGGAAGACTGTGAAGTTATCTTTTTTCAGCGAAGGGTACCTGGAAAGAAGGCTGTCCCTGAAGTCTTCGCTCAGAACTATAATCCGGCTGGCATAACCAAGATATTCTTTTTCCTTGTGCTCCCAGGCTGAGGGCCGGGCAATAAGGTTCCTTAGAAATCCTTTTGTCCAGTTGTATGATTTGACCGCGAAAGGATAGTTTTCGTGAAGATCGAGAACAAGAGGGATCTTAAGCCCCGATTTCTTTATTCCCTTTGCAGCCGGGCGCGACATATAAAGGTCGTGCACATGAAGGATGTCAATCCTGTTTCCGGTGATGAAACTGCTTATCTGTCTGCTCCACATCCACTCATAGACAGGGAATGTGTTAAGCATGAAGAAAAGTATATTTTTAATTTTTTTGCTGATCCTGATCCGGCTTACACTGAAATCTCCTGGGGACTTGTATTCCTTATTGCCGAAACCGAAGCAGATTACAAAGATCTGATGTCCGGCTTCCTTCAGGATTCCGATTTCCTTAAGGACCCGCTTGTCATCATTCAGATCATTATCTACTGCTACACAAATTTTCATTTTTCAAGAAGTTCAGCAACTCTTTTTACTATGTTTTTCCTTGAATATGATTCAGGGGGAGGCAAGTCGGGAATATTCCTGTTCAGAGCCAGTTCTTCAATATATCCCGCTATCCCGGCTGCATCGTTGTAGTCAAATGTCCTTCCGTGCCCTGTCTCTTGCAGTATGACTGCCGCATCGCCGTCGGTGGGAGCCAGGCATATAACGGGTTTGCCTGCAGCAAGATACTCGAACATTTTCCCGGTAATAATACTTCGCGAGCTTTCATGATCGGGGATAATAAGCAACAGCGTGCTGGCGTTGAGCATGTTAAGCAGGGCAGTTTGATGGCTGGAGAAAGGAGTGAAACTGATATCTGGCGAACCGGATCCCTTAATAATCCTGTCTTTGATTTCGGCAGGAACCGAGCCTGTAAATCTTAACCTGTAATCTATGCCTTTTGCGGCAATTATTTTCAGGGCATCAAGGAACCCGTTCACGGGGTAGATACCCGACAGAGAACCTATGTATGAAATTGTGAAAACATCAGGTTGTTCAGTGATTATCCCTCTGAAATCATCTTCATCGAATCCGTTTGAGATAACATGTATCTTTCCTTCGATGCCCGGGACTTTTGAACCAAGAAGCGTTTTCAGGGATTTGCCTACTGTTGTTATAAGATCAGCTGATTGAAGGACCCTCTTTTCATAAGCGCTGTCTATAAACCTTGAAAGCGGAGTCGGGAAGAATTTTTTATAGTAGTAGATATCGGTCCAGGGGTCGCGCAGGTCGGCTATCCATTTTATCTCCGGGTATTTTTTTCTGAGCCTGAGACCTATCAGCTGGGTGGAGTGCGGGGGGCTCGTTGTTATTATCCTGTCGATCTTCTGAGATTCTATTATTTCGCAAGCCTTTCTGAAAGCATATCTGTTCCATCCTCTGCGGGGATCGGGGATGAAGAAATTTCCCCTGATGAAGCGCGAGATGATTCCTTTTAATGAGTTATCTGTATTCATGGCAAAACCTGCCGACGGGATTTTCGATTTGTCGCGGGAGAGCAGCCTGAACCAGTCGGTTGCCCTGGTTTTGTGGATTTCAAGGGGTGGAACATCCCTTGAAATTGAAGTATCGAGTGCCGGGTAAGTAGCATAAAAGGGGTCAACTGTAAGGATAACCGGTTCCCATCCATAAGAAAGAAGATGTTTCGAGAACTTAAGCCATCTCTGGACACCTATTCCGCCCGATGGAGGCCAGTTATAGGTTATCACCAGGACCCTTTTCATGTCATATATTTCTCAAAAGGCTTACAATGCTTACTTTTTCCTTGATTATATCCAGGAGTGCTTCAATTTTTACCCGCTCCTGTTTCATAGAGTCGCGGTATCTGATAGTAACAGTTCCGTCGTCGATTGTCTGATGGTCGATAGTGATGCAATATGGTGTGCCGATCGCATCCTGCCGGCGGTATCTTCTTCCAATCGAATCCTTGTCGTCGTACTGGCAGTTGAATTCGAATTTAAGATTATGGACTATCTTTTCGGCTATTTCCGGAAGGCCGTCTTTCTTTACAAGTGGCATCACGGCAAGTTTGACAGGGGCAAGGAAGGCAGGCAGCCTGAGAACAACGCGGGTATCTGAAGAGCCGTCTTCCTTTTTCAGTTCCTCTTCCCAGTATGAAGCGGCCATAACCTGCAGGAACATCCTGTCGACTCCTATTGATGTTTCGATTACAAACGGGACATATGATTCACCTTTTTCCGGATCAAAGTACTGTATCTTCTTTCCGCTGTATTTCTGATGCTGGCTCAGGTCATAATCAGTCCTGGAATGAATCCCTTCAACTTCTTTGAATCCGAAGGGGAATCTGTACTCTATATCCGTTGCAGCATTTGCATAATGAGCGAGCTTTACGTGGTCGTGGAAACGGTAATTCTCCGCACCGAATCCGAGGGCCTGATGCCATTTCATTCTGGCTTCCTTCCAGATTGCAAACCATTCAAGTTCTGAGCCCGGCTGAACGAAATACTGCATTTCCATCTGCTCGAATTCCCTCATCCTGAAAATGAACTGCCTTGCAACTATCTCATTGCGGAATGCTTTCCCGATCTGGGCTATCCCGAAAGGTATCTTCATCCTTCCTGTTTTCTGGACATTGAGGAAGTTGACAAATATCCCCTGGGCCGTTTCAGGCCGCAGGTAGATCTTGCTCGATCCTTCGAGTGTGGAACCCATTTCTGTCGAGAACATAAGGTTGAACTGCCTTACATCGGTCCAGTTGCGGCTTCCTGATATCGGACAAACTATTTCGTTATCGATAATTATCTGCCTCAGTTCGACCAGATCGCTGTCGTTCAGGGCCTTGGAGAATCTGGCATTCAGTTCGTCAATTTTGGTCTGGTTTGCAAGCACCCGCTGATTTGTCTCCCTGAATTTTATCTCATCGAAGGCTTCCCCGAATCTTTCCCTGGCCTTTTCAACTTCCTTCGAAATCTTCTCTTCGAACTTCGCCAGGTGTTCTTCGATAAGGACATCCGCCCTGTATCTTTTCTTGGAATCCTTGTTGTCAATAAGAGGATCGTTGAAAGCATCGACATGCCCGGAAGCTTTCCAGATTGTCGGATGCATGAAAATTGCCGAATCGATGCCTACAATGTTGTCATGCAGCAGCACCATGCTGTCCCACCAGTATTTCTTTATGTTGTTCTTCAGTTCAACGCCGTACTGACCGTAGTCGTATACTGCGCTTAATCCGTCATAAATCTCACTTGAGGGAAATACGTAACCGTACTCCTTGCAGTGGGCTACCAGTTTCTTAAAAACATCGTCCTGAGCCATAAGTCATTTAGGTTTTTGGTGAGCAAAAGTAAATTAAAAAGTCCGGTTTAGCAATCATGTTTTATTATGAAGTCTCCGGTACATAATGAAGGCAGGGCGCTCCGGAAGTGACGGGGATAATGAAAAGCATTAATTAGTATATTTAGCGGTCAAAAATTCAACAGGGG
>CAZKTX010000040.1:0-4372 GCA_964555805.1 uncultured Rikenellaceae bacterium | reverse complement strand
TGTAACGAGGAGGTTGTGAGGATGGTTGTGCAGGAAGCGCCTGCAAGGATACAGGATCTTATTGAGCTGGGAGTTCCTTTTGACAAGAAAAAGGATGGCACCTACGACCTGGCAAAGGAGGGGGGACATACAGAGCACAGGATACTTCATGCAAAGGACAAGACAGGCGAGGTGATAGAGAACACCCTGATCAGCAGGGTGAAGAATGATCCAAACATTGAGATTTTCGAACATCATTTTGCAATTGAAATACTTACCCAGCACCATCTGGGGATAGAGGTTAAAAGGAGTTTTCCCGACATAAAGTGTTTTGGCGCTTATGTTGCCGACCTGAAGGAGAAGAAGGTGTACACCTTCCTTGCAAAAATCACGGTAATGGCAACAGGAGGGCTTGGGAATGCCTACCAGACCACAACAAATCCCGAGGTGGCAACCGGTGACGGTGTTGCGATGGTGTACAGGGCCAAAGGTACAATTGAGAATATGGAGTTTATTCAGTTCCATCCCACTTCGCTGTATGATCCTGAAAAGAGGCCGTCGTTTCTGATTACGGAAGCTCTCAGGGGATACGGGGCTATCCTCAGGAATATGGCCGGGGAGCAGTTCATGAACAGGTACGACAGCCGGGGTTCGCTTGCTCCCAGGGACATTGTCGCAAGGGCGATCGACAATGAGCTCAAGATATGGGGAGAGGATCATGTATGGCTCGATTGCACCCATCTTGAACCTGCAGGATTGAGGGATCATTTCCCGAATGTATATGAACATTGCCTGAAAAGAGGGATAGACATAACAAAGGATAAAATACCGGTGGTGCCCTGTGTTCATTATTCCTGTGGCGGAATCAAGGTTGACACCGACGGACAGAGCAGTATCGACAGGCTCTACGCGCTTGGGGAAGTATCATCGACGGGCCTTCACGGTGCGAACCGTCTGGCCTCAAATTCCCTTGTGGAAGCTGTTGTCTATTCACACAGGGCAGTGGCGCACTCAGTGAAACGCCTGAAAGAGCTTGATTTCGAAGAGAAGCTGCCTGACTGGGACTATAAGGGAACCACCCACCTGGAGGAAATGGTGCTTATAACCCAGAGCCTTAAGGAGCTCCAGTCGATAATGAGCAACTATGTAGGAATCGTCAGGTCCGACCTTCGCCTTGAAAGGGCAATGGTGAGGCTTGAGATACTTTACAGGGAAACGGAAAGCCTTTACAAGCGATCGCTGATCTCAAAACAGATATGTGAGCTCCGGAATCTGATAAACGTTGGATATCTTATAATCAAGATGGCAACGATCAGAAAGGAGAGCATTGGTCTCCATTATTCGATCGATTATCCGAAAAAAACAAGTACTGCGAAGTAATAAACTGATATAATGAACCATCTTGAATCATCATTTACCGGCAAAAATGCCGTATGGAGGTATATAGTAATGTTTGCGGCCATTCTTCTGGCTACAAATACAATAGGGGCCTTGCCCCTCCTGCTGGGCTATAGTTCAAAAGTTGCAGACGATCCTGAGCTGATGGGAAAGATTGCAGATGATCCGGGCAATCTCGGAGTTCTCGGCTTCGAACCGAATATTGGCCTTCTCATGAATCTTTTTCCATTCATAATCGGGATACTGGCTTTTATTTTGCTTATCAGGCCCCTGAACCAAAGAAGCTTTGGTGCGACTATAAACGGTGCGCGCAGGTTCCGTTGGGACAGGTTCCTGAAGTCCGGCCTTGTATGGCTGATACTCTCGGCCCTTTATCTGTTTGTCTACATGAAAGCCGATCCTTCGAATTTCAGGTTGAACAATGCCACAGGAACCCTTCTTCCCCTTATATTGATCTGTCTGGCCCTGATTCCCTTCCAGGCGGCTTTCGAGGAGATACTCTTCAGGGGTTATCTGATGCAGGGATTTGCTGTGCTCTTCCGGAACAGGTGGGTTCCGGTTGTGCTTACCTCAGTGCTTTTCGGGCTGATGCACTCCTTTAACCCGGAGGTGGATGAGTTCGGATTTATGATGATGATGCCTCAGTACATCACTTTCGGGCTCATATTCGGTATTGTCACAATCCTCGACGACGGCATCGAAGCTGCGATAGGCGCCCATGCTGCAAACAACATATTCCTCTGTATAATGGTTACGAACAAGTCGTCGGCTCTTCAGACTGATGCAATTTATGAGCAGATTAACATCAACCCTATGACCGAATTTGCAGGCTTGCTCATTACCGGGATCTTATTTGTAATTGTGATGAAGAAGTTGTTGAACTGGGATTCGTGGTCATTGCTGACGTCAAGTGTCGAGCCGCCGAAGGAAGATGATCAGAGCCCGTACACCGATGTTCTGTCGTCAGTTCGGTAGCTGCCCCATTTTTCGCTGATTTCGTTTATTATCTCTCTTATCTGTTCAGGTTCCGGGGCTGTCAGAAGTTTCAGCCTTGTCTCCTTGAAGTGCGGGAGACCCTTGAAATAGTTTGAAAGATGTCTTCTCATCTCAAAGATTGCCTTTTTGCCTTCCTTGAATTCGATTGATTTGTCGAGATGAAGCAAGGCAAGCTGTGCCTTTTCTGAAACCTCCGGTTCGGGGAGTAGTTCGCCGGTATCGAGGTAATGCCTTATGTCTCTGAAGATCCATGGTCTGCCCACTGTTGCCCTTCCGATCATAATCCCGTCGACTCCGTACCTGCTGAACATTTCCCTGGCTTTTTCAGGACTGTCTATGTCTCCGTTACCTATTACCGGAATTTTCATCCTGGGATTGTTTTTGACTTCGCCGATAAGAGTCCAGTCGGCCGTCCCTTTGTAAAGCTGGGCCCTTGTACGTCCGTGGATAGTCAGAGCGGCAATGCCTGCATCCTGGAGTCGTTCCGCAACCTCAACTATTATTTTGCTGTCCTCATCCCACCCTATGCGGGTCTTAACAGTTACAGGGAGTTTGACGGCCTTTACAATTGCTTCGGTCATTGAGATCATCAGGGGGATATTGCGAAGCATACCGGCTCCGGCCCCTCTGTTGGCTATTTTCTTAACAGGACATCCGAAATTTATGTCGATCAGTTCCGGCCGGGCATTTTCCGCAATGAGGGCTGCTTCTACCATTGCATCGGTCAGATGGCCGTAAAGCTGAATTCCGATCGGTCGCTCGAAATCATAAATATCAAGTTTCTTCACACTCTTCTGGCCATCCCTTATAAGTCCGTCGGAAGATATGAATTCGGTGTACATGAAATCAGCGCCGTTCAGCTTGCACAAATAACGGAACGACGGATCAGTGATGTCCTCCATCGGAGCAAGGAAAAGAGGATATTTTCCGAGCTGTATATTACTTATTGTCAAGGAGATATTTGTTAAGGCCAGATTGTGCTTTGAGCCTCTGCAGGTGATCCGGATTTGTTCAGCTCATTCTTTCTGTAGAAATAGACTATACCGTAATTCTCGCTGGCCGGCATCCTTTTATCTTCAGGCAGAGTGCTGTGGGTATTTTCGATCTCGTTCCAAATCTGCTGGATCATATCATCGGCTTCCTTTCTCAGCTCGTAGTTCTTTTCGGTATAATCGAGGGTCCTTCTGGCAAGCGTTTTCTGGAAATTCCAGGAATCGAGGAAATTATTGTATCTTACTTTTACAACAGCAATAGTGGGATTTGTAATAGGGGAGCCGCCTTTTCTGATCCGGAATTCTTCTCCCTCAATTATCCTTTTTCCCCAGCTTATAAGTTCATTTTCTGTATTAAGTGAAGGAACTGTCGATTCGTTTGTTGCCAGACCATAGAAGGCCCTTGTCTCGGCCGGAAGATCGCCTCTGAAAATAGCCATGTTCATCACCCTGATGAAATGAGTGAGGTAAAGCCTTGCTTTCCTGATTATCTCGGCGTATTCCTTGCTTTTGTTGTTCTGCGAGGCATAAGACTGGCGCTGGAGCATTATCATGTTCTCAAACTGAGGAAGAAATCTCTGAAGTTGAACGATCATTTTTGGGGAAAAGGCCATCTGGTTCGGCGGAACTTCACGACCTTTCTCGAGTGCGATTCTCATCGCCCTGATACGTGCGGCATCAGTATTCGGCAATCTTCTGTAAGGCATAAGATCAGGTTGGTGTTAAAAAGCTGTTGATAACTTTAATGCGAATATAATAACGTTTTGTTAATATCCAATAGTATTCGCAGAGCAAAATATTTGATATTAAAGTGTTCTGATTACAGAATTTAAGGTCAACATGTTAATAATTTTATTTGACATGATTTTAAGTAACCCAAAACTGCAATTTTGTGGCTGAGGTTACTAACTTAGCTGAATCGTTAAATCAGTAAAAAATCAGGATATGTTCAAAAAGGAAGTTTATATAAGCCGCAGGGCCAGGCTGCATGAAATCATGAAATCGGG
>CAZKTX010000039.1:18753-23375 GCA_964555805.1 uncultured Rikenellaceae bacterium | reverse complement strand
AGGATAAATCTTTTTTCATCTTCACGGATGTTTACTGCCGGACTTGTTCCCTTCGGCGTGACCGGAGAAAAATCATTCTCAAAAATGCTTCCGAAGTAAAACGGTCTGAAATCTCTTCTTGAAATTGATGGTAACATGGCTTTGTCCTCCTATTTATTTTAAGTTAAACATTTTATAATTTGAATATGTATTTTCAATTTCTGTTCCAATCCATAAAAACAGACATAATGGCACTTTTGTTAACTTAAGCCTGACTATATGTCATTAATCCCGTATTCAGGTGGCGGTTACATGC
Source organism: uncultured Rikenellaceae bacterium (assembly GCA_964555805.1). GTDB lineage: Bacteria > Bacteroidota > Bacteroidia > Bacteroidales > VadinHA17 > LD21. The sequence goes on along the minus strand of CAZKTX010000039.1, from coordinate 23,080 downwards.
ATTGGATCATTGTGCCCCATACGGGGCTGCCTCAAAACCCATATAACACCTTACAGTTTGAGCGGTAAAAAATTTGGGCAATTACGATTTTTCTGATTAGGTTTGTATATATATAGAAATGACCCTTTGATGAAAACCTCAATCAGGACTATCCTGATCATTCTGGGTGTTATAATCTTTATGTTCCTGCTTTGGTATTTCAGGAACATAGTTGTTTACATCCTTGTTTCAGGGGTTCTTTCGGTTATGGGCCGACCACTTGTTGACATGCTTAGCCGTATCAGGATCGGGAAGTGGAATTTCCCGCGGATACTGAGCGCTCTGTTGACACTTGTTGTAATATGGGGTCTGATAGCTCTTTTCCTTTATATATTCATCCCGCTTATAACCAGGCAGATAAACTATCTCTCAACAATCGACGGATCAAAGATAGTGGAGCTGATTGAGGGCCCGGTAAAGAAAATTGAAGAGCTGGTCACTACAATTAATCCAAATATCTCCGGCAAGCTTTCGGTTACCGACTACATCGCCTCAAAGATCGAAGGTGTCCTCAATATCGAGGTGATCCAGAATTTCATGGGTTCAATGGTGGGCATCCTCGGAAATATGGCAGTGGCGGCTTTTTCGATATCCTTCATAACTTTCTTCTTTCTTAAGGACCAGCACCTCTTCTATGAGTCCATCCTGATGTGGATACCTGACCAATATGTCGAAAACGTAACAAGGGCCCTCAATTCAATAAAACGTCTTCTTACAAGGTATCTTATCGGGATTGTGATCCAGAGCACCTGCATCATGATTCTGATTACAATCGGAATGACAATTGTCGGGATTGACTTTCAGCAGGCGCTTGTGATGGGGCTTATTGTAGGCACTCTGAACATCATACCTTATGTCGGGCCGTGGCTCGGCTTTTTCATCGTTATGATCATGGGGATTGCCACACATATCAGCCTCGACTTTTCATCAGTTGTTGTACCTCTTGTGATGTATATGGCATTGGTGGTTGCAGTGACACAGCTGATTGACAATGTTGTTTTTCAGCCTGTAATCTTTTCTAACAGTGTGAGGGCGCATCCTCTTGAAATTTTTATTGTTGTGCTGGCCGCAGGTTTTGCTGCAGGTATCCCGGGAATGCTGCTCGGAATCCCCGCCTATACAGTGCTCAGGGTGTTTGCCCGGGAGTTCTTCTACGGATTCAAGGCTATTCAGAAGATAACATCAAGCCTGTCGGACGAGGATCAGTACGGAGAGGAATCACTCGTGCCGGGAGCTCAGAGCATTGTTGGCAAGAGAAGAAGAAGAAAACACCGGCCGGCAAAGGACAACCAGGAAGAGGCACAATGAATTCATTTGTATCATTGCTTAACAGGATATTCAGGTTCTACTATGAGGGCTTCACAAGCATGTCGTGGTGGGGTAAACGGATCTGGCTTATCCTGCTGATCAAGCTGTTTGTCATTTTTATCATACTGAAGTTATTCTTCTTTCCGGATTTCCTGAAGAGGAATTACAGGACTGATGAACAGCGCAGCGAACATGTACTGGAACAATTATTAAAATCAAAATAGCCTATGTTTGAGAGTTTAGACGCATCCCTTGTAGACTGGTCGAGGGCTCAGTTTGCCCTGACTGCCATCTACCACTGGCTTTTTGTTCCCCTGACACTCGGTCTGTCGTTCATTATAGCAATAATGGAAACGATCTATGTCAAGACCGGTAATGAGGAATGGAAGCGAATGACGAAATTCTGGATGACTCTCTTCGGGATAAATTTTGCAATCGGTGTGGCAACCGGATTGATCCTGGAGTTTGAATTCGGCACCAACTGGTCAAACTATTCCTGGTTCGTCGGAGATATCTTTGGCGCTCCCCTGGCGATAGAAGGAATTCTTGCTTTCTTCCTCGAATCGACTTTTGTGGCGGTTATGTTTTTCGGATGGGACAAGGTCAGCAAAAAAGCCCACCTTGTGTCGACCTGGCTGGTGGCTGTCGGCGCCAGCCTGTCAGCCTTATGGATCCTTGTTGCAAATGCCTGGATGCAGAATCCGGTCGGTATGGTCTTTAATCCCGCAACTGCAAGAAATGAGATGGTAAGTTTTTGGGAGGTGCTATTCAACGAGGTGGCTGTCACCAAGTTCCTTCATACAATTTCATCAGGGTTCCTGCTTGGGTCCATGTTCGTAGTGGGTATAAGCGCATATTACCTGCTTAATAACCGCGAAGCCCTGCTCGCAAAAAGAAGTATGCTTGTTGCCGGGATATTTGGTCTGCTCTCCTCTCTTCTCGTTGTTTATACAGGGGATAATTCGGCAAGGGCTATTGCAAAGGCACAGCCTGTTAAATTTGCTGCCTTTGAGGCCCTTTACGAGGGTTCAGAGAATGCAGGTCTCGTGGCAGTGGGCATCCTGAAGGAATCAGAAAGGAAGATAGGAGAGAAGGCTGTAAATGATTTTGTTTTCAGGATTGAGATTCCCGGATTTTTATCTGTCATGACAGGAGGAAGCCGTGATGCATTCGTGCCCGGATTGGTTGATCTTGTAAACGGAAATGCCGCGAGGGGACTGCTCCCTGTTTCGGAGAAGATGGAGCGGGGGAAACGGGCAAGGGACCTCCTGATTGAATACAAGGAGGCCAGAAAGAACGACGATACAGGGAAAGCTGAAAGTATTGCAACTCTTTTCAGCGACAGAAAATTCAACGAGGAATATTTCAGGTATTTCGGATATGCATCACTGAACAAGCCCGAAGATGTGATCCCGGGTGTGAAGGTATCCTTCTACACCTTCCATGTGATGGTTATGCTCGGATTTCTGTTCATAATTATATTCCTGCTCACTCTTGTATTCCTTTTCCGGGGAACCCTTCAAAATAACAGGTGGTTCCTGTGGGCAGCGCTGTTTTCTATTCTTCTTCCCTACGTTGCAGGCGAACTTGGCTGGGTGCTTGCCGAAATGGGCCGTCAGCCGTGGATCATCCAGGATCTTATGCCTGTGACAACTGCTGTTACTCAGGTCAGCACCGGATCTGTAATCACAACCTTCATCCTTTTCGCTGTCCTGTTTACAGTACTGCTTATTGCCGAAGTGTCAATTATGATAAGGCAGATAAAACTCGGACCAAAACACTAGGAGGATAAAGACATGACAATAATGATATCATATATGTTCCTGCAGGCTTACTGGTGGATTATAATCTCATTGCTTGCAAGCCTCCTTGTATTCCTCATGTTTGTCCAGGGCGGACAGTCGATGATCTTTTCGCTTCCGAAGAATGAACTCCAGAAAGCAATGCTTGTAAATGCAATGGGAAGAAAATGGGAGTTCACCTTTACCACGCTTGTCACGTTCGGCGGCGCCTTCTTTGCTTCATTCCCCCTCTTTTATTCGGTAAGCTTCGGGGGTGCATACTGGGTCTGGATTGCAATCCTGTTCAGCTTCATAATTCAGGCAATAGCTTACGAATACCGCTCGAAACCCTCCAACGTCCTTGGCCGGAAAACATTCGACACATTTCTTTTTCTTAACGGTTCCCTCGGCCCCTTTCTGATCGGAACCGCCGTGGCAACATTCTTTACAGGCTCACAGTTCAGCCTTAACGAGGTTAACCAGGTAAGATGGGGAACCCCGTGGCATGGACTTGAAGCCCTTCTGAACGCAAGGAACCTGTCGCTGGGACTGGCAGTTCTGTTTCTGGCCCGGACAAACGGATTACTCTATCTTCTGAACACGGTGGACGATGACGAACTCGCTGGAAGGTCCAGGAGAAAACTTCCGGAGAACTCAATCGCATTCCTTGTGTTTTTCCTGTTCTTTGTGATTGTTCTTCTCGTTTCGGAGGGATTTGCCTATGACCGGGCTACCGGTGCAGTTACAATTGAAAGGTTCAAGTATCTTCATAATCTGCTGCAGATGCCGCTAGTCCTTATAATCTTCCTCGCAGGCGTAATAAGTGTACTTTATGGGATAGGGACGGCTCTTTTCAGGGCCAGCCGCCAGGCAATCTGGTATACGGGCGCCGGAACAATACTTGCAGTTATGGCGCTCTTCCTGATCGCCGGCTTCAACGGCACTTCATTCTACCCGTCATTTACTGATCCCGGAAGCTCGCTTACAATCGACAAGGCCTCATCAAGCTTCTTCACTCTTAAAACTATGATGTATGTGTCGTTCATTGTTCCTTTCGTATTCGCATATATATGGTACGCATGGAAAGCAATCAACAGAAAAAGAATCACAGGCGATGAAATGAAAGCAGGAGGGCATCTTTATTAGTGTGACCCCCCAACCCCCCTGAAGGGGGGCTAAGGCAAGCAACCAGCAACCAG
>CAZKTX010000039.1:0-18653 GCA_964555805.1 uncultured Rikenellaceae bacterium | reverse complement strand
AACCAGTAACAATAGATAAGTTGGCAGTTGACAGCAGGCAGTTGGCAGTTAGTAACCAGCAACCAGTAACCAGTAACCAGCAACCAGCACCCAGCAACCAGTAACCTCGAACCTCGAATATATATCTGACATTTAAAACTTTGACTAATAATTTGTCTTATGTACATATCCGCAATTCTGAACTACCTTATCTGGCCCGCTTTCATAATAGCGAGCTGGTTTGCCGTAAAGGCCGGTCTCAAATATTATGAGAAAAAGGAAGGTACAGGGCAGCAACCGAAATAAGGATATAAACGGGAATTATAAGGGGAGCAGAGGCAACGCCAAAGATAAGCAGCATTGCTACAGTCACTCCTGCCATTATGAACCTCCATTCATTGCCGCTGAAACGGAATCCCTTGAATTTATTCGACAGAAGCGGAATCCGGGTTACCATAAGTACCGATAGAATTATAGTGTAAACCGCAAGCAAGGATGGTGATCCGGTGAACGATCTGATGAGAGGTGACTGCGAGTATGCGGCTGCCAGAACAACTGAGATTACAGCGATTGCATTCCCGGGGGTCGGAAGTCCTTTGAATACTGTTGACTGTGTGGTGTCGACATTGAATATTGCAAGCCTCAGGCCGGCAAGAACCGGCATGAGCACAGGGACAAAAGGCAGGAAATCCGTCAAAAAGGGTGAGGCGCCCTGAGTCTCGCTGAAACCGGCTTCAATCATTTTATGTAATATCAGGGCGGGAGCGACACCGAAACTGACAACATCGGCCAGACTGTCGAGCTCTTTCCCGGTTTCAGAGTAAGCATTTAGAAGGCGGGCGGAAAATCCATCGAAGAAATCAAAAACCATGGCAGCAACTATCAGCCATGATGCAGTTGTAAAAAGGCCCCTGGAAGCAAAAATGACCGCTGTGAATCCTGCCGCCAGGTTGAGGCAGGTGATGAAATTCGGAATGTGCTTCATATCTGTAGATTCACTCATTCAGGATGGTGGTCAGCAAAATTAGTTTAAATTTTACATGATTGAGAGAAATTATTAGATTTGCATGATTTATTACTGTCTTGATGATCAGTTTGAAGAATATAAGGATTGCAGTGGATTTTGATGGTACGATTGTGGAGCATGAATATCCCGGTATCGGCAAGGAAAAGCTGTTCGCATTTCAGACACTCAAGGAATTTGAGAAGCTGGGTGCAAGGTTAATCCTGTGGACTTTCAGGGCAGGACCTGAACTTGAGCAGGCTGTCGAGTTCTGCAGGAAGAACGGGATAGAGTTTTATGCAATAAACAGGAACTATCCCGAGGAAGTATATGATGAATCAATCAGCAGAAAAATTGATGCTGATGTTTTTATTGATGACAAGAATGTCGGCGGGTTCCCCGGCTGGAGCGAGATATGGCAGATGCTTGTCCCTTTCGATCTGCACCAGCAGGAAATGGAGCGGCAGATCGCAAATGCGAGGAAGAACAGTCTGCGGCGTTTGTTTGGAAGAAGAGACAGACAGAATGAAGGCTGATAAATATAAACCGATAGTTAAGGTATTTTTTATTGTGACGGCTCTTATTGCCGGTTCATGCTCAAACAGAGCAGGAAATGCCGTAAAAACCTCAGCTGAACCAAAGGGGGAAGCAAGCGCCGGTCTGCCGGCAAGCCTCATAAAGATGAAGTCTCCGGCTGAGAATGAGGAGTTCAGGCTTAATGGCCAGGTTAAGATATCGCTTGAACCTGCAGCAGATACAGGTGCTCTCGACTCGGTGAAGGTAAGCTTCGACGGGAAACAGGTTGCACTCCTGCTATCGTCTCCATGGGAATGCACTGTTTCGGGTGATTTTACGGGAATGACAGGCAGAAAACCGGTGAAAGCGGTTGCTTATACATCAGGCAAGACTCAGTCAGTAACCCGGTTTGTTATAATATACTCAGATTCTGCACCAAAACGGCTTGGCTTCAGGATTATAAATACCTACCCCCACGATCCCGGCGCATTTACTCAGGGGCTTTTCTTTCACGACGGCGTTCTTTATGAAGGCACGGGGCAGGAGTCAGGATCAACACTCAGGACAGTAGAACTTGAAACCGGAAAGGTGATAAGGCAGCATACACTCGATCCTTCTCTTTTCGGGGAGGGGATAACCCTGTACAAAGACAGGATCTTCCAGGTTACATGGCAGAATAAGGTGGGATTCGTTTACAACAGATCCGATTTCAAACAGATCAATAAGATATTTTATCAGGGCGAGGGATGGGGGCTTACAACAATCGGCGACAGGATCGTCAGAAGTGACGGCTCCAATATCCTGTATTTCCATGAACCTGAGATGTTCGATGCCGTTTCGAGGCTCGAAGTTTATGACAATGAGAGAAAGGTTGACCAGTTAAATGAGCTTGAATACATAAACGGTGAGATATGGGCAAATATCTGGATGACAGATCTTATTGCAAGGATTGATCCCAAATCCGGCAAGGTAAATTCATATGTCGATCTCACACGCCTTTTCCCCGAGGCAAAGAGACGCGAGTCAAATGCGGATGTCCTTAATGGAATCGCATGGGATCAGCTTAACAGAAGGATATTTGTAACAGGCAAGAGATGGCCGGGCCTCTATGAGATACAGGTCATTGACTGACCTTTTTCCCGTAAATAATATTTATTGCCGACGGAATGATACCGAATTCTGCCGGTGTGTGACCAAGCAACTCCCCGTCAGCTTCTATAAGCAGGGTATTATCAGAAATCACTTTCAGTGCGGTTGTCCTGAAACCGTCAATTTTCGGATGACTCAGGACGGTCCCGTCATAAAGCATGCTGAGGCTTCTTATAATTTCAAGCTTTCCCAGTTCCTTTATAACAGTGATGTCGAGCAGGCCATCGTCAGGAAGGGCATCGGGTGTCTGCCTCATCCCGCCGCCGCAATATCTTCCGTTTCCTATATTGATTGAGAATACTTTTGTCCGGCTGCTTTTTCCGTCGATTGTGATTTCAACAGGTGTGTTGCTGTAGGAGATAAGGCTTGTCAGCAGATTGAAGAGGTAGATTGCCTTACTGCTCCTGCCTTTTTCCTTCTGCCTGTTCGTCCTTTTTATAACTGCCGCTTCAAAGCCCACTCCGGCTATATTTATAAACCAGGTCCTGAGTTTTTCATTCCCGCTGAAATAGTCGATTACTCCTATGTCGTGAAGAAGGGTTTTGCCTTCTTTTATAACTCCGGCTGCCCCTTCATAAACCAGCGGTATCCCGAACATTCGTCCCCAGTCGTTTCCGGTTCCCACAGGTATGAGACCGATTGTCACCTCTTTCGGCAGACAATTATCCTGAGTGAAGACTCCGTTTATTATCTCGTGCAGCGTACCGTCGCCGCCGATTGATATTATCTTCCTGCAGCCTCCGGCAATAACTTCCCTTGTGAATTCCGTTGCCTTGCCTCTCCCGGTGGTTGTAAGTGATGTAAACCTTATGCCGTTCCTGCTGAGTATGTCTGAAATCCTGTCACGATCCTTCGATCCTTTGCCATTGCCTGCATTCGGATTAAAGATAGCGCACCATTCGGGTAAGGTTGCTGGTTTTTCCATTGGAGATCTTTTAGGCAAATATGTGAATAAATGAAGAATATTAGCTTTTAAGAAAGATCAAAATTACAAAATCGAAGTGAGTAGCAACAGCTGAGCACCTTAAGGCTTCCTTGAAGAAGGCATTGTTAATAAGATGTTGATAAGGACAAATAAAATGTTTACAATTACATTATTGGCTCTCCAAAGCTAAAAATTCATAAGTAGTAAATTTGAAGCTCGAAATAAATAAGGTAATTCAATCTGGAATCAAATGGGACGGATCATAGCTATTGCGAATCAGAAGGGTGGGGTAGGAAAGACGACAACAGCAATAAACCTGGCGGCCAGTCTGGCTGCCCTTGAAAAGAAAGTAATAATCATTGATGCAGATCCTCAGGCAAATGCCACTTCGGGGATAGGTATTGACACCCGTCAGCTTAAATCAACTGTCTACGACTGTCTTGTTGATGGAAAGGAACCATATGATACAGTCATGGTAACCAACGTTGAGAACCTTTCAGTGATGCCTTCAAACATCGATCTTGTAGGAGCTGAGATTGAAATGCTCGAACGGCCCGAGAGGGAAAAGATACTCAAGGGCATTCTCACTAAGATATCAGGCAATTATGATTATGTTATAATCGATTGTTCACCGTCGCTGGGCCTGCTCACAGTTAATGCCCTCACTGCCGCGAACTCGGTTATAATCCCCGTGCAGTGCGAGTATTTTGCTCTTGAGGGTTTGGGCAAGCTTCTGAATACTATAAAAATAATTCAGGGCAACCTTAATCCCGACCTTGAGATAGAGGGCTTCCTGCTGACAATGTATGATTCGAGGCTCAGGCTTTCGAACCAGGTTGCCGAAGAGGTGAATAAACATTTTCAGCAGATGGTCTTCAAGACCATAATACAAAGGAATGTGAAGCTTTCGGAGGCTCCCAGCTTCGGACAGCCGGCAATATTATATGACGCCGATTCGCGAGGAACAGTCAACTACCTGAATCTGGCCAAGGAGCTTATTGAAAAGCATGATCCCGCCGGGAAATAAATCGTTAACCGAAATGACCATGACAAAAAAGAATGCATTAGGAAGAGGCCTTGGAGCGTTGATTGATGGTGTTGAAAAAGAGGTACTTGAGAGAAAAGTAGAACCCAACATGGATATAGCAGTCGATTCGATAGACGGTAATCCTTTTCAGCCAAGGAGTCATTTTGATGAGCAGTCGCTCGAGGAGCTTGCCGCATCAATTAAAAAGCTTGGTATTGTTCAGCCCCTCACCGTAAGGGAAACAGCTGACGGACGCTATCAGCTTATAGCCGGTGAGAGGCGCCTCAGGGCCGCACGCCTGGCCGGGCTGACACATGTCCCTGCATATATAAGGACAGCTGATGATCAGGCGATGCTCGAGCTTGCACTGGTTGAAAACATCCAGCGTGAGGATCTCGATGCAATGGAAGTTGCAATCAGTTTCCAGAGGCTTATCGAAGAGTGCAGGGTGACACAGGAACAGCTCAGCGACAGGGTGGGGAAACAGCGTTCTACAATATCAAACTATCTTCGCCTTCTGCGCCTCCCTGCTGAGATACAGCTCGGAATACGCAACAAGAGCATAATGATGGGCCATGCCCGAACCCTCGTCAATATCGAGAATCCAAAAACCCAGATGGATGTCTATTACCGCATTATCGACGGTGAGCTTTCAGTCAGACAGGTCGAGGAACTCGTCAGATCACTTCAGTCACATAACATAAAGGATCCGGTTAAAACTGAAAAGAAAAAGAAACTCAATGAGGATTTCAAACAGCTTTCCGAACATCTGAACAGGATTTTCTCTACAAGGATCAATTTCAGGATAAACGAACAGGGCAAAGGAAAGATAGTGATCCCCTTCGAGAATCCGGAAGAGATGGAGCGCATTTTGGGGCTCTTTGACCGGCTTAACTATTGAAAATAATTATATTTGTCGCTCCGGTCCCGCCCGTTGCGGAGAAAAATCCGGATTCTGCTGGTTTTGAGAACAATTAAGAAAATAAAAATTATTCTCATCGCGTTATTTTTTTGTGTTCCGGCTGTATTGCCGGCACAGGATTCAATTGTTGTTGCCAGGCCGGCTAAGAGGATGTTCAGACCACAACCGATGAAAGCCACAATGCTTGCAGTGGCATTCCCCGGCTTCGGCCAGGTCTACAACAGGAAATACTGGAAGATACCATTCGTTTATGCGGGTTTTGGAGGCGTTGCCTACAGTGTTGGATTTAATTCGGGCAAATACAATGAGATGATGAAGGCTTATCAGGATTTCACGGATAAAATCCCGGAAACCGACAGCTATATCGGACTTATAAAGGGTTCCGATCCGGCCGATTACGACCCTGTTCTTCATCCTGACACATATAACCCTTCAACAAAATCGTGGGTTGAGGATAATCTTCTGAGAGCAGTCGATTACTACAAGCAGTATCGCGATCTCAGTTATATAGGTATCGCTGCCTGGTATCTTATTACAGTGCTTGACGCCAACGTCGATGCCAGTCTTGCGAATTTTGATGTCACTGATCAGCTCGACCTTCAGGTTACTCCCCTCAGGATGCCTGTGCCGGGTGTTGTCGGGGCAGGTTTTAATGTAAGTCTTATTTATAACTTTTGAACCTAATGAACGGAAGAATGATAAATATAAAGAAATCACTTATAGTCCTCCTTCTGGCTCTCCTGTTCACAAACGCCTGGTCAGTGAATGATACAATAATCCTCAATTCGGAAATATATGCCGAAAAGATATCAGCCGACCTCGACAGCCTTGTAAACAGCTGGTATGTGAAGCTTGCACTGCAGGGCCATACTGATGATTTCATGAGCGATTCAGCCGGGATAGAATATTCCGATTCAACTTATAAGGCAAGGCTGGGTAAAATATATTCGCTTATGAAGCTTCCATATAACAGCATCATAAGGAACCATATACATGTCTATACTGTAAGGCAGAGAAAACAGTTCAGTGCAGTTCTCGGCCTGTCTGACTACTATTTTCCCAGGATAGAAGATATATTTGACTCATACGGTCTGCCGGCTGAACTGAAATACATGGCAGTAATAGAATCGGCCCTTAACCCGAATGCAGTATCGCGGGTAGGCGCCACCGGCCTCTGGCAGTTCATGTACAGCACCGGACGAAGCTACGGTCTTACAATCAATTCGCTCGTTGATGAACGAAGGGACCCGATAAAAGCCACACATGCGGCAGCAAAATACCTGAAGGACCTCTATAATATCTACAACGACTGGATTCTTGTCATTGCTGCCTATAACTGCGGGCCGGGTAATGTGAACAAGGCCATCAGGCGCTCGGACAACAAGAAGGACTACTGGGCTATCTACTACAGGCTTCCCCGCGAGACAAGAGGTTATATCCCGCAGTATGTGGCCGCTGCATATGCAATGAATTATTATGCCGAACACAAAATCAAGCCTCTGCCGCTCAATATACCTGTTGCCACCGATACAATAATGGTAACAACCGATATCCACCTTAATCAGATATCCGAAGTTATGCGCATCCCGATGGGAGAACTCAGGGCCCTTAATCCCCAGTACAGGACCGGACTGGTACCGGGTTCGTCAAAACCATTCTCCCTTACTCTCCCGATGAACCACCTGGGCGATTTTATAGATCTTAACGATACAATAAGGAATTATAAACCCGACCTTTACCTGAGCAGGGTTAACCAGACAGCCGATCCGATGCATTCAACCTATGCCCCAACCGATGTAAAGGGAAAGACAAAGCTCATTTACACTGTAAGGGACGGAGATAACCTGGGCTTTATTTCTGAATGGTACCGTGTCGGACTGTCCGATCTGAGATATTGGAACAATATATACAAGAACACTATAAGGGTAGGTCAGAAGCTCGCCATCTATGTCGATCCTTCAAAGGCCGATTACTATTCGCAGGTTAACAACATGACATTCGCGCAGAAGCAGGCCATGGTCGGAAAAACTGCACCGTCGGGTCAGCCGTTGAGTTTTATGCAAACGGCACCTGAAGGAGATTTCATTACATATACAGTAAGGTCGGGGGATACGATATGGGATATTGTGAAACAGTTTGATAATGTCAGCACCTCTGATGTCCTTCAGCTGAACAGCATCAGCGATGCATCCAGGATAAAAGTCGGACAGGTATTGAAAATTAAGAAGAAGAGCTGATCTCTCTGACCCAGATGCGCCCGATAAGGATATTTTTACTTTTATTGATTTATCTGGTCTGTTTTGCAGGTCTTTCATATATTTTGCCCTGGGACCTTGGTCTTCCCACGATCAGCAACCTGTTGCCCGCCAACCTGATTCAAACCCCGGCGACGGGCGATCCTGAAGCGAACGGAAACGCAGATTCCGTTGAAACTGTTTTCACCACGCCGCATGTTCAAACAATTGAAGTCGAAGCCGATTCAACGGCTGCCGATACAATAGTCCCGCCCCGCGATCCCTTATCCGTTTTTCTCGACGGGCTAAGCTATTCACGATCAAGGCAGATACGAGTTTTGTATTATGGCGATTCCCAGATCGAGGGCGACAGGATCACTTCCTGGATAAGGCGTTATCTGAGGAAGGATCATGGAGGCACCGGACCAGGCCTGCTGCTGCCCGTGATGCCTGTCACCTACACCCGTTCCTTTTATGTAAGGGCTTCATCAAACTGGAAAAGGTACAATTACCTTTCTTTCCGCAACGGACAGATATCACATAACGACTTTGGACCCTTCATGGCCTTCTGCAGGTACATGCCGGAGGGAGCAGTCTCTGAATCAAAGGTTAAATCGTGGATACGAATCGTTCCTTCAGTACTTGCCGACAGGGATGAATCACAATTTGATAATCTCAGGATCTTTTACAGGAATAGCAGGGGTGACGTGAAGATAGAAATAAAATCGGGCGACAATCCCGTTATCACCGATACCCTGAGATCATCTGAAGAAATGACGGAGTACGTCTGCAAGCTGTCTGACTCACGGAACATACTGATAGATTTTTCAGGCAATACGAGCCCCGACCTTTACGGGATCAGCATAGAAAGCAGTACAGGTGTTGTGGTTGACAATATCCCGCAGAGGGGGAGTGCAGGGCTCGAGTTCACAATGACCGGGAAGGATAACCTGAAGGAAGCCTACAACCTTCTGAAGCCCGACCTGGTTGTGATTCACTATGGACTTAACCTTGCCACAAACATCAGGAATGATTATTCCTACTATGAGAAAGGCCTGGCCCGTCAGATCGAACTGCTCAGAGAGATTTCCCCCGGAACCGGACTGCTTGTAATCGGACTCACTGACATGGCTTTTCAGGATGGCACACGGGTAAAATCATATCCGAATATCCCCAGGATAATAAATGCCCAGAGAAATGCAGCGGAAATGACAGGAGCTGCCTTCTGGGATGCCCGGACAGCAATGGGAGGACAGTTGTCAATTGTTAAATGGTTCAGCATGAATCCTCCCCTGGCCAAACCCGATTATGTTCACCTCACCGACCAGGGAGCCGACAGGCTTGCACAACTAATGGTTAAGGACCTTTTTACTCAGAGGGCGCCTGATCCTGTCGTCAAAATCCCTCCTTTCGTGCAGATCGATACTTTTGCCCTTGCAAAGCAGGAGGCAGTGGTTCCCGTGGCTGACACTAAACCCGCACAGGCTTTTCTGAAGACCCTTGTCTCTGATATATTAAGCTTCGATCCGGCAAAATCTTTCATTTTTACTTCACCGGCATTCTGGATTTTCTTCCTGTTTGTCCTTGCAGGATTCATATTGTTTTACAGGAAAATGTTTGTAAGGAATTTGTACCTCCTGCTTGTGAGCCTTTTCTTTTATTACAAGACCGGAGGATTATTCCTCCTTCTGCTGGTTTTTGTCACGCTGATAGATTTTACATCCGGGCTTTTAATTTACAGATCGGATACAAAAGCAGGGAAGAGATTTTTCCTGTTGGTCAGCATCGTTTCCAATATAGGAATCCTTGCATATTTCAAGTATACCGGCTTTTTCGTGCAGACAATTAACGATTTGTTTGGAACTGACATAGTTGTCACTGATGTACTGGGGGCCCTGTCGAACAGCCTCCTGGGTACTAATTTCGATATAAGCTCTATCGTACTACCGGTTGGGATCTCATTCTTTACATTCCAGTCGCTCAGTTATACTATCGACATGTACAGGATGAAAATGGAGCCTGTGCGGAATGTAAGCGACTTTGGCTTCTATGTTTCTTTCTTTCCACAGCTTGTTGCAGGTCCTATTGTCAGGGCATCGGAATTCATCCCTCAGCTTTACAGGGAATACAACGTTACAAAGAGGGAGTTCAGCCATTCGGTGTTCATGATCGTGAAGGGTCTGACGAAGAAGATCATTATTTCTGATTTCATTGCAGTCAATTTTATCGACAGGGTTTTTGAACTGCCGACTGCTTATTCAGGATTTGAAAACCTTCTGGCTGTTTACGGATACGGACTTCAGATATACTGTGACTTTTCGGGATATACGGATATCGCTATAGGCGTTGCACTGATACTGGGTTTCCGCCTGCCCGTAAACTTCAATTCTCCTTACAAGGCCCTGGATCTTTCCGATTTCTGGAGAAGGTGGCATATCTCACTCTCACGATGGCTCAAGGATTATCTATACATTCCCCTGGGAGGAAACCGGAAAGGCAGGTTACGCACACTTGTAAACCTGATGCTTACAATGCTTATCGGAGGACTCTGGCACGGGGCCAGCCTCAGGTTCCTGATATGGGGAGGGCTTCATGGCCTGGGATTAGTAATTAACAAAATAAAGGATTATTTCTTCGGCACCCCGGTTCAAAAGGGCCGGCTTGCAACTGTTTTGTCAGTATTCCTTACATTCAATTTCGTAAGTTTCTGCTGGATCTTTTTCCGGGCGCACAACATTCACAGCGTGGCGTTGATGATCAGACAGATATTCAACGACTTTGTTCCTGCTTCATTCGGAACTGTTTTTAATTCATACAGCGGTGCCTTTGCACTTATGGCTGCAGGATATTTAATACATTTTCTCCCTGAGAAATTCAAGGAATGGTACAGGGGATTATTTATCAACACACCCCTGGCCGTTCAGATTGTACTTGTACTTATTGCCGGATTCCTTCTTTTCAGGATGAGCAGTGTTGCTGCGATGCCGTTTATTTATTTCAGATTTTAAGTCTGTTACTGACTACAGTATATTTGACCCTGAAACCGGACGTGCATAAGCCGTCACATCGGCGCCGGTTATCTCATCCCGGCACAGAATTATAAGCCTTTCAAGCACATTTCTGAATTCCCTTATATTTCCGGTCCACTCTATCTTCTGCAGTTCCTCAATTGCATCTTTCCTTATTGTTTTTTTACTCATCCCGTATTCCCCGCAGATCAGGGTGTTGAAATGATCTGCAAGTAAAGGGATATCACCGGAGCGTTCATTGAGGGTTGGAACATGGATAATTATAACACTCAGCCTGTGATACAGGTCCTCCCTGAACGTGTTATTCTCTATCTCCTTCCTTATATTCTTATTTGTGGCCGCTATAACCCTTACATTGACATGAAGATCCTTGTCGGATCCTACCCGGGTAATCTTGTTTTCCTGCAGGGCCCTCAGTACCTTGGCCTGGGCCGACAGACTCATGTCGCCTATCTCATCAAGGAAAATAGTGCCTCCGTTTGCCTGCTCAAATTTGCCTATCCTTTGTTTAATAGCTGATGTGAATGAGCCTTTCTCGTGGCCGAACAGCTCGCTTTCGATCAGTTCCGACGGAATAGCCGCGCAGTTAACCTCGACAAAGGGCGCTTTTGCCCTGTTGCTCTTCTCGTGAATCTGGTGGGCAACAAGTTCCTTTCCGGTTCCGTTGGCGCCTGTAATCAGTACCCTTGCTTCCGTTGGGGCAACACGGTCGATCATCTCCTTCACCCTTTTGATCGGCTCCGATTCCCCGACTATCTCATACATCTTGCTTACCTTGTTCTTAAGAACCTGAGTCTGGGTTATAAGGGTTGATTTGTCGGTGGCATTGCGGATTGTTATAAGGAGCCTGTTCAGGTCAAGTGGCTTTTCAAGGAAATCGTATGCGCCCTTTTTGATCGCATCAACGGCAGTGTCAATATTACCATGGCCCGAAATCATTACTACCGGTACATCTGAAGAGGCTTCATAAATCTTCTGAAGCACCTCAATGCCGTCCATCTTTGCCATCTTTATATCGCAAAGAACTATGTCGTAGGAATTGCTGCCAAACATCTCGAGTCCCGATGGCCCGTCCTCGGCAAGATCAACCTCGTGCTTCTCATATTCCAGGACTTCTTTCAGGGTGTTTCTGATGGCCCGTTCATCATCTATAACCAGGATTCGTGACATATTTAATATTGTTTGTTTTGCCGGTCTTGAATATTACTTTTTACCCGGAGTACCTGAGCCATTTCCACATTTCCTTCCACGATGTTTTCTTCCCGTACATTAGTATGCCGGTCCTGTATATCTTGGCTGCCATCCATACAAAAAGAATGAACGTTACAACCATCAGCCCCATCGAAAGGATAAGCTGCCATGCAGGAACTCCGAACGGGATTCTTGCCACCATCACAATCGGTGAAGTAAGCGGGATTATTGAAAACCATAGCGAAAGTGAGCTTTCGGGGTTCGTCATAGTTCCCATTGCAACCATAAGCGCCAGGATAATGGGGATTGTAACCGGAAGCATGAACTGCTGTGTCTCGGTTTCATTGTCAACGGCCGATCCTATTGCAGCAAAGATTGAGGCGTAAAGCAGATACCCTGTGATGAAATAGAAAATGAATGAGAAGATTATCAGAGCCCATGGCTGATTCATTGCACTCTCGAACAGTTTGCTGAACTCTGAAAGTTGTGGATTTGCCTGTTGAATCTGTGCCTGTGCCTCCGCCTGCTGTTCCTCATTCATCAGGCTCTGGGGAACAGTCTGGGTGATCTCTGTGATATTCTTGTCTTTCAGTACTGTAGCTTTTACAACCCCCACAATTGCAAACGTAAGCAACACCCAGATCACGAACTGTGTCAGTCCAACCAGGGCAATTCCAATAATTTTGCCCATCATAAGCTGGACAGGCTTTACTGACGAAACAATGACCTCCACAACGCGGCTGGTCTTCTCCTCTATAACTCCTCTCATAACCTGTGATCCGAACATGAATACAAGCATGTACATCAGGAAGCCTCCTATGTAAGCGAGAGCCATTGCAATACCTGTGCTTGTCTCCTTAACCACTCCGGTATCGTCTATCTTCTGAGTCTGAATTGTGACATTGCTTTCGACATTCTTCATTATCTCATCGAGGTTTTCGATGTTGTATGCCATCAGCTTCTGTTTCTCAATATCCTTCTCAAGCAGGTTTTCCATATACTGGAGATCCGCAATAGGAGGCTGCTTTTTCGAGATAAGCTGAATTGCATTCGGGGTGTTTACTAGTTCGGATGAAATGTAAAGTATACCGTAATATCCTGCCTGTTCAAATGTCTTTTTCAGATCCTCAATCTTTACATTGTCGACATATACAAACTCAAGACTACCTGAGTTTTTAAGGGCACCCCTGAAGATTTCGGTATTATCCCCGACAACAGCTATCTTCTTGTAATCCATTTCCTGGTTTGCCATCCAGACTGTGGGGACGATTATGATTGAGGCCATAAGAATGGGAGCCAGGATAGTCATTATAATAAATGACTTTTTACTGACCCTTGTCATGTATTCCCTGTTTATGATTGTTGAAATTTTATTCATTGCTGAAGGATTAAATCATTTTTTGACTGGAGGTGTTTAATTTCTGGTTTCAACTACCCTGATGAATATATCGTTCATAGAGGGGAGAGCAGGGTTGAACGAGATGACTCTTCCGAAGCTTACAGCCTCAGCCAGAATCTGGTTAGTGTTCCTGTTGCTGGCTGTTTTGAATTTTATGATACTCTTGTTGTCCTCGAAATTCTTCTGAAGAACTTTAAGCTCACCGTTCCCGGTCAATGTAACATCCCCTTCAAAAACTATCTCGTATTCATCACCGGCCCACTGCATCCTGATATCATCGACCTTCCCTTCGAGAATTGTCTTTGCCTTGTTTATCAATGCTATGTTGTCGCAGAGTTCCTCAACAGATTCCATGCTGTGTGTCGACAGGATGACTGTAGCTCCTCTTTCCCTCAGGAAAAGGATCTCATTTTTTATGACATTTGTATTCACCGGGTCGAATCCCGAAAAAGGTTCGTCAAATATGAGCAGACGGGGTTCGTGCAATACTGTTGTTACGAACTGCACTTTCTGCTGCATTCCCTTCGAAAGCTCCTCCACTTTCTTTCCCCACCCGTCGATCATGTCGAGTTTCCGGAACCAGTATTTGAGCCTTCTCATGGCTTCCGCCTTTGAGAGCCCCTTTAGCCGGGCAAAATAGAGGGCTTGTTCCCCAACCTTCATTTTTTTGTACAATCCTCTTTCCTCAGGAAGGTAACCTATTGAGGTTACATCTTCAGGTTTCAGCTTTTGTCCGTTAAGGAAGAGTTCTCCCGAATCGGGGCCAGTGATCTGATTGATAATTCTTATCAAAGTTGTTTTTCCTGCTCCGTTCGGTCCAAGAAGTCCGAAAATTGATTGTTCGGGTACGGATATGCTCACATCGTTAAGCGCGTATAATGATCCGAACTGTTTTGTGATGTTTTTTGCTTCAAAAAGTGCCATCTCGATATTGTATATGGATAAAAAAGAGATGTAAATATAGAAAACTCTGAAGAAATAGAGCGATTTCAACCGAATGCATATATTAATCCGTCAAAAAAACAGAATCAGCCGCCGGAAACAGGATAGGAGATTAATTGTTGTTGCCAGGTGGACAGGCCAAAGCGGAGGCTACTGAAAGTATCCTCTCATTCTTTCAAAAAATCCCTTGTCGTCTTTGTCGGGCTTTGGCGTGAATGAGTCACTGTCCTTAAGCTTTTCAATTATCTTTGATTCTTCCCGTGTGATGCTTTTGGGGATCCACACATTGACGTTCACAAGAAGGTCGCCCCTGCCGTAACCGTTTACTTCGGGAAGCCCTTTCCCCCTGAGCCTTAAGATCTTTCCGGGCTGGGTTCCCGGCTCAATCTTGATTTTCACCTTGTTTTCGACTGTCGGCACTTCTACGTTAGTTCCCAGTATTGAATCGGGTATACTGATGAAAAGGTTGTAGATAAGGTCGTTGCCCTCCCTTATAAGATCGGGGTGTTCCTCCTCGTCGATCACTACAAGCAGATCGCCGTTTATTCCTCCGCGCCGTGCTGCGTTACCTTTACCTTCGACATTCATCTGCATCCCTTTGGCGACACCGGCCGGAATGTTGATTTTTATAATTTCCTCTTTCTGGACTATTCCCTCGCCGTAGCAGGCAGTGCACTTTTTGGTTATCGTTTTTCCTTCACCATTGCATGACGGACAGACAGCTGTTGTCTGCATCTGTCCCAGCAGGGTATTGGCTATGCGTGTAACGTGACCAGTTCCGCGGCATGTAGGGCATGTTGTGGTGCTGTGTTCGTCGGCTGCGCCTGTTCCGTGGCATGAGCTGCAGCTAACGTATTTATTTACCTTGATCTTCTTCTCGGCTCCTCCCGCGATCTCCTGAAGGTCGAGTTTGACCTTGACCCTTAAGTTGCTTCCCTTGTTTACTCTTCTTCCTCCGCTTCTTCGCGAGCCTCCGAATCCGGCAAAACCACCGAAGGCGTCACCGAATATATCTCCAAACGATGAGAAGATATCCTCCATAGTCATTCCGGAGCCTCCATAGCCGTTACCGGCTCCGCCGTTCACCCCTGCATGGCCGTAACGGTCATACCTTGCACGCTTCTCATCGTTGCTCAGAATCTCATACGCAGTTGCAGCCTCCTTGAATTTCTCCTCGGCAGCCTTGTCTCCTGGATTCTTGTCGGGATGATACTTCAATGCCTGTTTCCGGTATGCTTTCTTTATCTCCTCCTTAGTCGCTTCCTTCGTTACGCCAAGCACCTCATAATAATCTCTCTTTTCCATCCCGAGCGTTTGTTTCTTTTGTTTAGTCTCCTATCACAACCTTTGAATGTCTCAGAATCTTATCCTTAAGGTAATAGCCTTTAAGCAGGACTTCCACTACTTTGCCCTTCTTTTCTTCCTCCGTCACCTGGACCCTGGCTGTGGCATCGTGAAGGTCCACGTTGAAGGCCTCATTAATAGCCGGTATCTCGCTGACTCCGTTACGTTTCAGATAATCAATCAATTTATTGTAAATCAGAATTACACCTTCCTTTATTCCCTCGCAGTTCTCTGACGATTCCATGTGTTTCAGGGCCCTGTCGAAATCGTCAATCACCGGCAGAATATCTTTAAGAACCTCTTCCCCTCCATATTTTGAGATATCCATCTTTTCCTTCAGGGTGCGTTTTCTGTAATTGTCAAATTCGGCTGACAGCCTGAGGTATTTGTCCTGCATCTCTGCCAGTTTTTCCAGTATTACTCTCTGTTCATCCTCATTTTTGTCAGCTTCCCCTGAAGCCTCAGCAGCCTTTTCAGTCTGAACTGCTTCAGTCGTGCTGCCTGAAGTCACCTCTGCATGATCGGTCTCTTCAGTTTCCTGAGCAGTTGCATTATCTTTGTTCTCAGTTGTTTCAGTGTTATTTTTTTCCTTGTCCCCGCCTGTGGAGAAAAATTTCTTCTTGACCATTACTAAATTATTTTTCTGAGTTATACCTTGAGTCAGCAAAATATCTGCCAACGTCCGTTAATTGACAATTTGACAGAAAAGGAAACAGGATCGGTTTATTATATATAATTCTGAAGTGTGTAATTCCGGGGCCCGGCTGAGGTTCCGGCGATTTTCAATATTAAATCCGGGTGATTGCCGCCCCCAGGGCATTAAGGCGTGTATCTATCTGCTGATAGCCCCTGTCGATCTGTTCAATATTATGTATTACGCTTTTCCCTTCGGCCGAAAGTGCTGCGATAAGCAAGGCAACTCCTGCCCTGATGTCGGGAGATGACATCGTAGTTCCCCTTAACTTTATCATCTTGTCCATTCCGATCACTGTTGCCCTGTGGGGATCGCAAAGAATTATCTGCGCACCCATGTCAATCAGTTTGTCGACAAAGAACAGCCTGCTTTCAAACATCTTCTGGTGGATAAGCACTGCTCCCTTTGCCTGGATTGCGGTGACAAGAAAAACGCTTAGCAGGTCGGGAGTAAGCCCCGGCCAGATTGCATCCGCTATAGTCATTATCGAGCCATCGATAAATGTCTCAATTTCATAGTGATCGTGACGGGGGATGTATATGTCGTCGGCGATGCGTTCAATATTTATTCCAAGCCTCCGGAACGAATCCGGTATGATCCCCAGGTTCTCAAAAGAGACATCCTTTATTGTTATCTCAGAACCGGTCATGGCTGCAAGTCCTATGAACGACCCTATTTCGATCATGTCGGGCAGTATTGTATGGCGGCAGCCTCCAAGCTGCGTTACGCCGTCAATATGCAGAAGGTTTGAGCCGATGCCCTCAATCCTGGCTCCCATTGAAACAAGCATCCTGCACAACTGCTGAACATAGGGTTCGCAGGCGGCATTGTAGATTGTGGTTCTTCCCCTGGCAAGTACGGCGGCCATTATTATATTGGCAGTACCAGTCACCGATGCTTCATCAAGATGGATGTAAGATCCAGTCAGCGAACCGGCTTCAACTCTGAAAAACGGATCGCTTGTATCGAATTCGAACTTTGCACCGAGTTTTGTAAATCCTGTAAAATGGGTGTCAACTCTTCTGCGCCCTATCTTGTCGCCCCCGGGTTTGGGAATAAAGGCACGCCCGAAACGTGCAAGCAACGGGCCCACTATCATTATTGAACCTCTTAGGCTCGAACTCTGGGTTCTGAATTGCTGAGTCTGAAGATAATCAAGATCGATGTCAATCGCTTCAAAACTTATTGCCGAATCTGATTCCCGTGAAATTTTTACTCCAAGACAGCTGATAAGCTCAATCAGCCTGTTTACATCGCTTATATCGGGGATATTTGAAATTGTAACTTTTTCGGGAGTGATGAGGGCGGCGCAAATAACCTGCAGGGCTTCATTTTTTGCACCTTGCGGTACAATCTCGCCCCGGAGCGGTCTGCCTCCGTCAACAATGAAACTACCCATCAATGGCGATTATATATTTTTTTCTTGTTGTAAGGCTTGTTTGGTTGTCTGCCCTGTGGTCTTCCTCCCTGCTGAGGCTTCTTCTTGACAGGAGGGATGAGATCCTTAACCTCAAGTATCTTAATGCCTTCTGTTATCTGAAGCCTGCCGCGCGAAAGCAGTTTCAGATCATTAAAGATTACTTCATCACTGACCTGGCTTCTGTTCCATGTGATGTAAGATTTCTTCATCTGATTCACTATCAGGTTAGTGAAATACTCCTTTTCCTTGCCTTCATCAAGACGGATGGCAGCGCCAATCATAAGCTCTATTATCCTGCCATAGTGGAGAAACCTTATATCACCCTGACGATATGGGACCTCATTTGGCTTTGCAACCAGCTTCTCGCGCTCCGGAGGGGAGAAAGGCGCATCGATGTCGAGGCTGAAATCGGCAATTATTGCCAGGTGATCCCATAATTTATGCTTGAAGTCGCCTATATCACGAATCTGAGGATTCAGATTCCCCATTATCTGTATAATTGTTTTTGCTGCCCGGTTCCTTTCATCCCTGTCCTGGAGTGTTTTAATGTGATCAACCATTTTCTGGACATTCCTTCCATATTCGGGTAATGCCATTCTCTTCCGTTGTGTATTGTAGTCGTAACTCATCAGGGATATCAGTTTTTGCAAAGCTAAGAATTAATTGTAAATATATCAATTTCGGACTTTCTAAACCTCTCTGGTTACTACACAAGACGCAAGACACACGACGCAAGACACAAGACGCAAGACACAAGACGCAAGACGCAAGGTTTGCGGTTTATCCTTCAAGTTTCCTGCCTTAATGCCTTCATGCCTTCACGCCCTGCGCCCTGTGCCCTGCGCCCTGTGCCCTGTGCCCTGCGCCCTGTGCCCTGTG
>CAZKTX010000038.1:22055-23464 GCA_964555805.1 uncultured Rikenellaceae bacterium | reverse complement strand
CCCGAAGCTGTTATAATCGTGGAAAGTGCCTGAAGTGCGCTTCCATGAAAAATGGGAAGCTCCCTTGTCGTAATCGATCCTGTACATATTTGCCCTCCACCTTGTGCCGGGTTCCGGCGGGACCAGAGGCAACGGTTCAAGCAGCTTATACGGGATGAAGAACTCGGCGTACCATCCATCTACATTAGCTCCGCTTACCTTCTCCCCTCCCCTGGCCGATGTTGCATGAACTACTTTTTTGTCGCCTTCGTATTTCCATGGCAGCCATCCGAGGAATTTCCCCCTGTAATTGGGAACCAAAATAGGCAGTTCGAAATTCATGGGTGAAACTTCATACTCGAAATATACAGGGAAATCTTCGGCAGGCCACAGAAATACCTCAACCACATCCTCTTCCCACAAATTGAGATTATCTCCCTTTAATGTGGTGGTCAGCTTTTCGTCCTCACAATCAAACAGGAAATATATCCCTGCCGGAGAACTCAGCACTTTCACCCTGGTCCTGTATTCGATTACATCGGAGCCCTGAGGGCTGAGTAATAACCAATCAGTCTTCTTCCACTGATCATTGGTTCCGTCGCCGGTGACTTTAAAATCCGTGCATCTTCGAATGATTAGTGCATCATTCTCATTTGCAGAGCCCTGTCCGTAGCTAACCTGCACTAAAGCCTGGGATGCTGCAATTATAGTCAGTAATAAACCAGCTGTTTTTCTCATGTTTATAGGTTCTGTTCCGGAGATACTACTTATAACTTACAATTTCCTCATAAGTCTTTCGGGGTGAGGCTGACGACACTGCATCTACTCCCTTGTCGATATTACCGATACGCAGCACGGCAACAGCCCTGAAACCTGCAGGTATCCCGAAGCTTTCCTTCTTTGAGTTTATATTTGCAATCGGGCTGGCATATATATGGACGCCGAGTCCGAGACTCTGAGCCGCGATATACATGTTCTGCGTGGCAAGTCCGCAATCGTAATCCACAAACATCCCAACCTCTTTATCCTCTGTACCTGAAATAATTACCAATACATTACCCGGGGCCGGTCCGCGAAGAACCTCGCTTATGAGGTCATTGTTCCTTACTACTGTGAACCTCCATGGCTGGCTGTTCCTGGCGCTGGGCGCCTTCATTCCGCATCTCAGGATCGTCTCAATATTTCCATCGGAAACAGGATCTGTGCTGAAGCTTTTGACCGAATATCCCGACAGAATTACATCAGAAGCACTTACGGCTGTTGTCTGCCCGTTCAATAATAAAGTTCCCGCTGCCAGTATGGCTATCACTGCGAAAAATACCTTTCTTGTCATTTTCTGTAATTTTTATAAGTGAGATCAATAATCGGCTGAAAGATAGTCAAAGACAGATTGCCTTCAAAGTTATGTATGCTGTTTTATTAGTATCTTT
>CAZKTX010000038.1:0-21955 GCA_964555805.1 uncultured Rikenellaceae bacterium | reverse complement strand
CTGATGAAACTAAAAGCTAAGGAGATGAAGCAGATAATCAACGATGCCGGCCTCATCTTTCCAAGTTCTCACTACAGCATGAACGAGTTCAGGGAACATCCTGACGAAAGGATTGAGTTTGCCCTGGAGTCGGGTCAGACACAGATGGTACTATCAAGTTTCGGACTTCCAAAAAATGCAACTGCCGACGACTGGAAAAAGGCAGCCGACGAGCTTAACAAGGTGGGACTGAAGGCAAAGAATGCAGGTATCCAGATGGGATTTCATAATCATCACGGCGAATTTGAAAAGATCGACGGAATACTTATCTACGAATTATTGCTGAAACAATTCGATCCGGAGCTCGTAAAGATGCAGTTCCAGGTTGCTGTAATCAATATAGGATATAAGGCCCAGGATTATTTCAGGAAATATCCCGGACGTTTTTTCTCGGCTCATCTTGCCGACTGGTCGGAAGAAAAGAAAGCAGCTGTGCCGGTCGGTCAGGGGATAGTCGACTGGAAGGATTTCTTCGCCTCGATTAATACAGGCGGAGTGAAAACTATCTTTGTCGAGATGTCGGAAGAGTGCTTTAAGCCAAGCGCTGATTTTCTGAAGGGGATTTAATCCCCTCTCTTTCCGATAAGGACACCCTGCTAATCCGCTTCCACTATTGCAACTGCCAGAGTGAATACAGGCAGAAGAACGGCTCCGTAGACAGGATTGTACCAGCTGTAAAGTGAAAAAGGTCCTCCGAGGGCAAATACCCAAACCACAAATGAAAGGGCAGATATTATATGCTGGCTTGTTTTCTGCACTTTCTGGACTCTCCAAAGGTAAAGAGGTGTCATAACAAGGAAGATAAGGAACAATCCCCATTGAAAAATCCTGATCTCGCCTGATTTTGTCAGGTTCTCCAGCATCCCTGCTGCGAAAATATATCCGGCAACGATCTCGGCCGGAATGTATTTAAACAGTCTGTCGGAATATGTATCTCGAGTGGCCGGATAACCCGGAAGTTCTGTATTCTTGTCGCCTGCCCCGGTCTGGCTCATTCGCCTGATATCGGACGATGAAACAACTTGTCTGCTCATTTTATGTAAAGGTTACGCATTGATTCTTCGTTCCGTCCCGGTTTTTTTCCTCTTCGGGTGTTGCTGTCTGACGGCAGATGATGCTGATTTAAGTGAGAGAGCCATAAGAACTGCCTTTTCTGCGTTGATCCGTCCAAAACCATAAAGATTGCTGTGTCCTCCGGAATCATAATCCCCTCCCTCCGGATCAATTTTATCGCACGTATCCATGATTATGCGCCTGACCTGTTCCCAAGCAAGATTCTTATCGACTGACAGGATAAGAGCAGCGGTACCGGCAGCTCCTGGGCAGGAGCCTGATGTGCCTCCGAAGCTGTCGGTGTAATCTCCTTTTGAGTTATAGCCTGCCCTTCCTGTCCTGTCAGTCGTATAGATTCCTGCAGTCAGGGGTTCAGGGTGGTTAAAGGGCTCATAGCCAATGTCGCTGCTGGGAAAGGAGCACCAGATCTCTTTTCCGTAATCGCTGTAAATGCTTCTTTTCCCCCTGTCGTTGCAAGCTGCCACCGCCATCACCTTAGGATAACTTGCATAGCCGTCATAGCTGCATGCCTCATTTCCGTTACCTGCAGCAAAAACAATAACGCATCCCAGTCCTCCGCGGCCTTTAGCCACTGCATAATCTATTGCAAGTCTTGTGCTGTCGGGAATGTCGATCAGGGTTGTATGGACAGGGTCGTCGGGATCGGACCAGTTACCATCCGCCGGTCCCCAGCTGCACGAAATAACGTCAGCTCCGTGATCGGCTGCCCACAGGAAAGCGTTTGCCTCAGCCATCGATCCCAGGCTCGAGCTGAGCCTGACCGGCAGAAGTCGGGCTCCGGGCGCCACTCCCGATGCTTTGGTTCCTGCTGCAAGTGCAATACCTGCACATGCTGTACCATGATTGTCCCAGCTGTTTCGCGGCCTGGGATCATTGCTGTTAGACGAAATATCGCGCGAATGAACAACCTTGCCCGGGATGCTGAACTCGGGATGGTCAATATCAAATCCGTCGTCGATAAGTGCAATCGTTACATCATCGCCGCGTGTAAGCTTATGCGCCAGATCGGCCCTGACACCCTCATCGATTTCAGTCCCGCCGATTGTTGTTGCAATCAGATGCCATTGCCTGGAATCGATGCGCTTCAATCCCCTTTTCCTTATCAGTTCCGGGTGGCACAATTCAACCTCCTTCATCTGCAGCAGCGATTCGGCTATTTCAAAAATCCGAAGTCCGGTATCTTCAGGGGCGCTGACGAAATAAGAGTTCTCTGCAAAACCGGTCTTCTGCTTTATTTTAAGATGATTGACAGACAAGATCTCCTCACATTTGCCCGGTGGCACATTGTCGTGGAACTTAATGAAGATGTTTTCTGTATACAGAACAACTGTTTTTCCATCTTCTTCAACAAGCACCTTTCCGACGAACCTGAGCTCCGGTTCATTATTCAGCACAGACTTTGCCTTATTCCTCGCTGCAACCTTGTCTTTTACAGCGGCCCTGGTCCGAAAGACTGTTATATCAGCTTCGGGGAATTTCGCAACGATTTTAAGGGTTAGCAGAGCTTTCTTTCCTTTTTCCGAAATCACCGCTTTATCGAGATCCCTCGAGTTTCGGGTGCGCACAGCGACCATGTCGGTGCTTTCGTGCAGAACGTGCCTTGTGCCGTTCTTGCCGCCAAACGTGTAAGTGTACATATTATTCAGACATTACTCATCCAAATTTAGTAAATTCCTGAATCACTCCCTCACTCTTTCAATGACTTCCATGCACATTCTTCCGCTGTGATAGGGACATATCCAGAATCCGGTTTTGTCGCCCGATGGCACTCCCGATTCCGAGACATAGCTGTACCATCCGCCGCTCTTCCGGTCGATGAAATTCTTCTTAATGTATTCCCATGACTTTAGCGACTTTTCGAGGTACGCTTCGTCGCCTGTTATCTCAAAGGCATTCAGATATCCAACCACCGATTCGGCTTGCTCCCACCACGACCTTCTTGGATTGACAAGTCCGCTTTCAAGGTTCTTCTCCGTTACCATACCACCATCGGGACGAAGTCCTTCCGCAGCAGCATTAGCAACGGCAATTGATGCTTTGGCTGTCAGTTCAGACAATTCCTTGTCATTCAGGAGTCCCGCTGCTTCATACAGAAGCCAGGAACTCTCAATATCATGACCGTACGAATCAATATGTGCGGTGCTGTTCCAGCTTCTGTCAAGAAAAGGTATGAGATGCGAGGTATTCCTATCTATTATTTTTCCGAGGAAGATCCTGACAATGGCGTCAAGCTTCTCTCCCACCTCCTTATCACCCGATACTCTGTAAAGGTTTGCATAGGCTTCCATCACATGAAGACTTGTATTCATTGTCTTTTCAGTCAGATCTGATTCTTCGCCTATCAACCTGTCCCTGATTCTATCCCACTCCCTGCTGAAAACCTCGAAATAACCGCCTTGTTCCCTGTCTGCGGCATGTTTTTCAAGCATGCTGAAAATCTTTTTTGCCTCTTCAAGTGAAGTTTTATCGCCTGTTGCCCTGCTGTATTCGGCAAGCGCATAAATAAAAAATGCATTTGTATAAACCTGTTTTCTTGTGTTGCCGGGGGTTCCGTCGGCATTGACGCTCATAAAAGCGCCTCCCGATTCCCTGTCGATGAAATGGGCCAGTATGTAGTCCCTGGCTCTTGTGGCAATACGAAGGTACGAGGTGTCTCCGAGCACCCTGTAAGCTGAGGAATAAGTCCAGAGTATTCTGGCATTCAGTATTCCTCCCTTTTCGGCCTGAGGATACACTTTTTCATTACCGTCGATACGGCCGTAGAACCCTCCGTTTTCATTGTCAACCATATTTTTTGTCCAGTACGGAAGGATATTCCCTTCAAGGTCATCTGTAACCTCCTTCTTCAGTTGAATGAGTTTCTGTTTCTGTTCCGGGGTTATTTTACGATTTCCCGTACAGTTTGCCGGACTCAGCAGAAACAGGAAAAGTGCAGGAATCAGGACTATTTTCGACATAAGTTAATGTATGTTAAAACGTAAGTTTGTGACCGGCCTTTTGGATTGGAACGAATAAAGTTATGAATTTTGATCAATTAAACCTTTAACTTTAAGCAATCGTTGACCCCGCATTGCCGGGAACGAACCGAAATCATGATTTCAAATGTTTTCTTCAGGCCAAATTCAATAAAGTCAGAAATGAAACAGCAAGTAAGGTTAAGCGAATTCAGAGCCGCCTTTGCGGTAATTATAATATGTTCAGTCTGGAACACGGTTCCGGCCCAGGTGAAGCTGAGCTCATACGAGTGGGTACTTCCCACTTATGAAGTTGCTCCCCCCGACAAAAATCCAATGTTCTTCAAGGGTGAGTCGTACCAGGGGGCCTCAAAATACATCTACCCCTACGCGATGAATGATGTGATTACAGACCGGAGGACTGAAAAAGCATGGAAGGCATTAAAGCTTGAAAATGAATATATTGAATTATGTGTTACACCGGAGATAGGGGGCAAGCTCTACTATGCTGCCGACAAGTCGAACGGATACAACTTCATATACAAAAACAATGTTGTGAAGCCCTCCAACATCGGTATGCTCGGAGCATGGGTTTCGGGAGGTATTGAGTGGTGTGTCCTGCACCATCACCGGGCTTCGACGTTTATGAATATGGATTACACAACATCGGAGAACAGCGATGGAAGCAAGACAATATGGATAGGTGAAACAGAACCCCGGCACAGGATGAGATGGACAGCCGGGATAACTGTATTCCCGGGAAGATCATATTTCAGATCCGAAATCAAGATCCATAATCCAACCGCGCTTACGCATTCATTTCTCTACTGGGCAAATGTTGCGGCCCATACAAACGAAAATTACCAGGTGATCTTCCCTCCGAGCGTGACAGTGGCCACCTACCATGCCAAGAACAGTTTCACAAACTGGCCTTTCTCAACAGAGGTTTATTCCGGGCAGGATTTTACAGGAGGAGTGGATATCAGCTGGTGGAAAAACTCGCCCTCGTCAAATTCATTCTTTGCCCATGACCTGAAGGAGGATTTTATGGGAGGCTACGATCATGGAAGGGAGACCGGCACCGTTCATATCGGCGACCATAACATAGTAAAGGGAGCCAAGCTCTGGGAGTGGGGATCAGGTCCGAGGGGCCAGGCCACCGAAAGCAGGCTTACTGAAAATGACGGACCCTACGTTGAAATTATGACAGGAGCCTTTTCTGACAATCAGCCCGATTACAGCTGGATAAGACCCTATGAAGTAAAGAAGATCACCCAGTACTGGTATCCGGTAAAGGATATCGGGGGATTCAAAAATGCAAATCTCAACGGAGCCGTAAACCTTGAAACGAGGGATAAGGATCAGGTTTTCCTCGGGTATTGTCTTACAAGGAAAGTAAGCAAGGCGGCAATCATATTGAGAAACGGGGATAAGACTGTATTTTCGGGAGAAGAAGAGGTTTCACCCGACTTAGCCTTTACCCGGACCATAAAGCTTGGCGGACCTTTCAAACTCACCGACCTCTACACTGAAATAAAAGACAGTGAAACAGGCGAAATCCTGGTTTCTTATCACCCTGTTGAAATAATCAAACCCGCCAGCCTGCCTGAGGAAGTTAAAAGGCCTCCGCTGCCCGCTGATATCCCGACAGTTGAAGAGCTTTACCTTGCAGGCAGCAGGATAGAGCAGTTCTATAACCCGACCCTCAACGCCATTGATTATTACAATGAGGCACTGAAAAGGGATCCGTTCGATATCCGCACAAATACTGCAATGGGAAACATTTCCCTGAAAAATGGCGACTATCAGACTGCCAGACAGTACTTTTCAAGGGCAATTCAAAGACTTACAAAGGACTTTACAAGGCCTTCCGACTGCGAGGCTCTTTACCTGCAGGGGCTTACTCTCAAGGCATTGGGCCTTTTTGAAGAAGCTACCGACACGCTGTTCCGTGCATCATGGGATTACGCCTTCCATTCGGCAGCATATCTCGAACTTGCAAGAATCGCTTCGATAAGGGGAGATTTCAATAGTGCCCTTAAAAGGGTGGATGAATCTCTTTCGACAAATTCGCAAAACAACAGCGCCATTGCTCTCAGGGCATCACTTCTAAGGAAGCTTGGCCGGACAAGAGAGGCAATTGAACTGATTTCCCGTCCCGCCCTGGAGGATCCCCTCGACTTCAGGATTGCCAATGAGATGTACCTCCTGTCGCGTGAATCGGGAGACGATAAGAACACGGCCCGGGAATTGGAATCAATCACGCTTAAGATGAGGGATTATGTGCAGAATTACCTCGAGCTGGCTATGGCTTACCTTAACGACGGGCTGGCTGATGAGGCAGAAGAAGTACTGAAGCGTTTCAAAGGCAGGAATCCGCTTGTAAGTTATTACCTTGGATACATAAGCCACAATAAGGGTAACCGGGATGAAGCGGCAAGACTTTTCATGGAAGGCTCGGCTCTTCCTGTCGACTATGTCTTTCCCTTCAGGCTTGAAACAATTGATGTTCTGAAAACGGCTTCTGAATATTTTCCCGTTGACGCCAGACCCTTGTATTACCTGGGCAATCTGCTCTACGACAAACAGCCGTCAAAGGCAATCGAAGCATGGGAACAATCAGTCAGGCTCGACCCGACGCTTGCAATTGCCCACCGAAACCTCGGATGGGGTTATTACAGGCACCTTGGCGACGGAGTAAAAGCAATTGCATCCTATGAAAAAGCCATGTCGCTCAACAAGCTTGAACCGGTGTACTATGAGGAGCTTGATGCGCTTTACGAAATGAGCAATTCTCCTGTTTCAAAAAGGCTTGCCCTTTTCGACGGGAACAATGAGATTGTCTCGGCAAGGGATGATGCTTTTGCCCGCCAGATTACAGTGCTGACACTTGCCGGCTTTCCTGAGAAGTCGGTTGAATATCTTGAAGGAAAGCAATTCAGTTATCGTGAAGGAAGTTCGAGAGTAAGGGACATTATGATTGACGCCCACCTGATGCTTGGAAGAAAATTCATGGCAGAAAAGAACTATCCAAAGGCCCTTGAGCAGTTTCTTCTGGCTCAGGTTCCCGAGGAAGAAGCCGGTGGAAGCCGTTTCGGAAACAGGAACTACCAGGTCGATTATTTTATAGGTTCAGCTTATGATGCAATGCGCAGCAAACCGAAGGCAAGGAAATACTTCCAGATGTCGACTGCACGGGAAGCAATGGCTTCGAGCTACATAAGGTATTACCAGGGATTGAGCTGGGTGGCGCTTGGAAATAAAACAGAAGCCGAAAAGGCTTTCAATGATTTGATTTCGGAGGGTGACAGGCAGATAAACCTCAGTGAATCGCGCGAAGTCGATTTCTTTGCCAAGTTCGGGGAACGTGAAGCAGCTAATGCCCGGCTGTCGAACGCCTGTCTGCTGAAAGGTCTTGGCTTCAAAGGTCTTGGGAATATCGAGGAGGCACGTGCTTACCTGAATAAAGCCATGGAACTTTCATCAGCCAGCCTTTATGCAAAAGCCGAGCTGGAAGGGCTCCAGTAATTGCATTCCGAAAATCCAATCCCGGTATATTTAAAACCGCAGACAGTCACTGTGTGCTAATTTCCGGGAGAAAAAACCGGTTTAACCATGACTACAAAATCGTATCTTCCGGGCATTACCTGGTACTCGGGGAATACTCCGGCAGCTGTACAGCCCAATCCGCTTGTTGCATAATCCAGATTGAACGTCATCCCGTCAGAATTATGGAGCTGGTATGTGTACAATGCCTTTGTAAGGTTATCGGCTGAATACGGATGAATATTGAAATTGAACATTTTGTTGCCCGTAAACTCAAGCCCTGAGCCTTCGGCATCAGTAATCCTGACCATTCTGCTGTCAGTTCTCAGGCCGTAATCCTGGGGAATAAGATAGGGCTCATACATTTCTTCCACAGTTGAATTATAGATTCCCACCCTGTATCCGCTTTTTCTGTCGGGATAATTCTCCTGAGGCCCTCGGCCAAACCACCTTACATTGTCCAGGGATTTGTTCAGTACCCATTGCTGGCCAATACGCGGAAGCCATGATGGCATCTGGCCGTTCGGAACAACTGAGTTCCTGATTGACAAAATACCTGTGCCATCTATTGTGTATTCCGACAGGTCTATAAAAGAACCTCTCCCGTTGGATGTTGTGTAAATATTCCGTGATTTTACAACTACGGCTGAATCGCCGGCCTGCTCGTATGAGAATGAAATTTTGAGAAAGCTCATCTTATCAATCCCTGCAGAATACCATTCAGTTGCTGCCATCCTTCCGTACCCGTCAATCCTGTGCTTGTTATTGGAGGACCAGAATGTCCATGAATCAGTTTCGTTTGCCAGGGGCGCTCTCCAGACATTCAGTCCCGGACCCTTTCTTATCATCTCCTTGCCCCTGATCTTCATCGAGGTTATAAGTCCCGCGGAAGTGTCAAACACATATTCAAAATCTTTTCCATTTACAATAAGTTCATTACCCGATTCCTTTGACGAAACAGGATTTTTTTCAGCCGGTTTTTCAATTGAAGCCGGAGCTGAACAGGGCAAAGCCATCTGGTCCCACGCGATCTCAAATCCGGCATCGGCCCACAGTTCCTTTTTCTTTTGATTAAAACTTACATTCAGGAAGTATTCGGCTCCCTCCTCAGGTTCAGGCCGGGCAAACGGAATATCCACAATTGCCTTTTTCCCGGGTTCGATATCAAGATCAATAGCCGCCTGCTGCAGGATTTCCCCGCTTCGCTGAAGCGACCATTTGGCTTCCAGTTCATTCAAATTGGTGAACAGGTATCTGTTTGTGATTTCAACAAGTCCCTTATCGGCCGATACAAGCCTGACGCTTACCGGCTGAGCAGATTTTTTTATCTGCCACATCTCGGGCTGGGGACGTCTGTCGGGCCATATTGATCCATAGGTCCGGGCGCCAATACCGTAGCTGAAGAACTCACCATCAATGCTTTCCTCCTCGAAATCGAGCCAGAGGTCCGCTTGCTGCCTTATTCCCGGGGTAGGATTCTTCAGAATTTCAGACGAGACATATTTTGAGAATATGCCGGCCTGATCGATAATCGCATCGCAGATATAGACTGAAGTCTCCTGGCCGTGGGTTTCCGCATTCCGGCCGATATTTACCGGGAAGGGAGTGTTCCTTATGTTCCCTGTCAATGGAACATGTTCGCTTTCAGCATCATCCAGAGAGATAAATATGGCTGAGCCATCGTAATGTGCCGTCACATGGTGCCAGTTGTTGAGCCAGTTTTCAGGGAGAGGTATATTCACAGTCTGTTTCAGCCGGGTTGTCACATAGAACTCCAGGGCTTCATTTTTAACCTGCCTGATCCCGTACTGCCAGTTGCCTTTAGTTATCAGTGTGCCTGCTGATGAACTCAGCGAACGAGGATAAACCCAAAGTGTAAGCGATAATTTGTCCCCGCTTGTTTCGAGGGCATCATCCCTGTAAACCTCAACCCACTGATCGTGTCCGTTAAGGTCGATGCCGAGTCCCTCCCTTCCCGGGACAAGCTTTGCCCTGCCCATTATATTGACCTGAACATTGTTTCCTGATTTGTCGCTAAGAGTTCTTACCTTTTCTGTAATACCGGTGCTGACAAAATCCCAGATAGCCCCGCCCATGCTCCTCGGGTTGCTGTAGAAAAGTTCCCAGTAATCATCGAGGCCTCCGCCGCCATTTCCTGTCACTGCAAGATACTCATCCAGGAATGAAGGCCTTGGATCCTCCGAGGCAGGAATATTGAAAACTTCAGTTATCAGATCCCGTAGCTGTGGATACCTCGGACCGATTATCTCCTCGCACCGATGAATAGAAGCATTGCCACCATACATCCAGTATCTTGTCATGTCGTATTTTCTGCCTTCATCTATAACTGCACAAATGTTCTCCCCTTCACCGCTTTCGTTGCCTGCACTCCAGAACAGTACAGAAGGATGATTGCGGTCGCGAAGCACCATCTTTCGCGCCCTTTCGCGGTACATTTGTTCCCATTCGGCATTTCTTGAAAGTTGCTCGGTTGCATGCGCTTCGTCACCAGTCTCATCGACTACGTAAATTCCGTATTCATCGGCGAGTTCAAGGTATTTTGTCACAGGCGGATAGTGAGAGGTTCTGACGCAATTTATGTTGAACCTCTTAAAAATATCCATATCCTTTCTTATTGTAGCCTCATCCATTGTGTGGCCTGTAACCGGGTGCTGCATATGGCTGTTTGTGCCGTTCAGCTTGACAGGCTTTCCATTGAGATAAAAAACCTGATCCCTGATTTCAGTTTCCTTGAAGCCGATGCGCCCTGTTATCACTTCCATTACTTTATCAGCAGGGCCAAGCAGTTCAAAAGTAAGTGTATAAAGGTTCGGTTTTTCAGCCGACCATAAGGCAGGCGAGGTAATCATTTCACTTATTCTGACCTTATTCAGTGAATCGGGCATGATGGTGAATTTCTCCGTCAGCATTGTCTTGACCGGTTTCATTTCCGGACCGTAGAGCGTTGTACGCACCCTGTAATTACTTGCAGGAAGCCGGTCATTGTTTCTCACGGTAACCGTCAGATCAAGAGTAGCATCAGTGTAAGCGCCGTCGAGGTCGGTAGTGGCCACCCAGTCGAATATATGGGTTTTTGGAGCCGCGAAAAGCCACACGTCATCAAAGATGCCTGCAAGCCTCCAGTAATCCTGATTTTCGAGATAATAGCCGTCGGAATATTTATAGACTACAACCGCAATTGTGTTTTTGCCGCTTTTCAGATATCGTGTTATGTTGTATTCTGCAGGCTCCTGGCCGCCCTCATTGTAACCAACCTCCCTGCCGTTGATCCAGACAAAAGATGCGGAAGCCGTTTTTTCCATTCTCAGGAAAACTTCCCTGTTCTTCCAGTTCTCTGGGATTAAAAATGTCCGGCGGTATGAGCCAGTCGGATTATATTCTCTGGGAACCTTTGGCGGGTCGGGCCTGAATGGAGTTGTTACATTCCTGAACAGAGGGTCGCCGTATCCCTTCATTTCCCAGTTTGAGGGCACCCTGATTGTGTCCCAGGCCTTATCATTGAAACGCTCGCTGAAGAAGTCCGATATTACTCCCTCAGGGGTATCTGAATATTTGAATTTCCATATACCGTTGAGGGATAAACGGTAGGGACTTCTGACAGGATTCCCCGAAAGAGCCTGACCGATATCCGCATAAGGAATCAGGGGAACATGTCCCTCAACCTGATTGAGCTCAAATACTGCAGGATTCTCCAGGTACGACCAGATGTCAGACAGGAATTGTTTTTCCTGGCTGTGGCAGATGATTCCTGCCAATATCCACGTAATAATGAGAACTATCGGCTTTTTCATTGTCAGACTTATTATTGTATGGAAAT
This sequence comes from uncultured Rikenellaceae bacterium, assembly GCA_964555805.1. Taxonomy (GTDB): domain Bacteria; phylum Bacteroidota; class Bacteroidia; order Bacteroidales; family VadinHA17; genus LD21. Next base: position 10,504 of record CAZKTX010000038.1, on the reverse strand, counting down.
ATACAAAAAAACGGGCATTAACAGACACCACGGATACAGAAGATAATGAGCCATAAAGAAAACCCATTGTAATATTGATGAAATTAGTAAATTCGTTGTTCCCTGGAGTGAACCATAAAAAATTATCGACAATGAAAAAAATCCGTATCACCCTTCTGCTTTCATCGGCATTTCTTCTGATTCTATCAGTTACATCATGCCGTAAAGCGCCGGCAGACAGTCTGAGTATTGATTATGAAAAATATGTGATGCCCAATGGTTTGCAGGTCATACTGCATGCAGACAATTCCGATCCGATGATCGCTTATGTAATAATGTACCATACCGGGTCGAGCCGTGAGGTTCCCGGAAGGACCGGGTTTGCCCATCTTTTTGAGCATCTTTTGTTTACTGGCTCGGAAAATGTAAAGCCCGGTGAATTTGACAGGATCCTTGAAGCGGCGGGAGGATCGAACAACGGATTCACATCTAGGGATATAACCGCATATTTTGAAGAATTCCCAAAAAACGCACTTGAAAAGGTGCTGTGGCTTGAATCGGACCGTATGGGATATTTCGTCAATTCAATCACTCAGCGATCATTCGCGATCCAGCAGAATGTGGTCCAGAACGAGAAGAGGCAAAGCAATGACAACCAGCCTTATGGGTTCACCAGCTATGTTATTGGCAAAAACCTGTATCCTGAAAGTCATCCCTACAACTGGGACGTTATCGGAGAGATGGAGGATCTCAGGAATGCAACCCTAGATGATGCCAAATTCTTTTATGAGAACTTTTACGGTCCGAACAATGCCACCCTGATGCTCTCGGGAGATTTCAACCCCGATTCAGCCAGAATACTAATAGACAAATACTTCGGAGAAATCAAATCACACGGTGATGTCCTTAGCCGTCAGCCGCAGATTCCGGCTCTCGACAAAACAGTTAAAATATATCATGAGGATAACTTTGCCAATGTGCCTGAGATAACTATGGTGTGGCCCGTTCCGCAGGCTTATCACAAGGATGCCTATTCACTCGATTATCTCGCAAGCATACTTGCAAACGGGAAAAAAGCCCCATTGTACAAGGTGCTCGTGAAGGAGAAACAGCTCACTTCTGAAACAACTGCATACAACAGTTCAGGAGAGCTGGCCGGTGAATTCACAATATCAATCAGGGCAAATGAAGGAAAGACGCTTAAGGAGGTCGAAGATGCTGTAGCCGAATCATTTGAACGATTCGAAAAGGAGGGCATATCCGGGAAGGACATTGAAAGGATCAGAGCCCTGTCGGAAAAACGATTCTATGAAAGTCTGAACAGTGTCCTGAACAAGTCGATCCAGCTCGCCTCCTATAACACATTCCTCAACGATCCGGGCTACCTGGAAAAGGACATTGAGAATATAAAGGCAGTTACTGCCAATGATGTGAAAAGAGTCTATGAGACCTACATCAAGGGGCGTCCTCATGTTGTTACAAGCTTTGTGCCTAAGGGAAAACCGGAAATGATCGCTGAGAATTCGATACAGGCAATTATTAAGGAAGAGAACATAACTGAGGCAAGCCAGGTTGAAATTGCTGATGAAGAAGGAGAAGAAACGGTTAAATCCGCATCATCCATAGACCGCACGGTTGAACCACCTTCAGGAAAGGAACCCGGCGTAGCCGTTCCCGAAGTCTGGAAAGCGACTCTTTCGAATGGATTAAGCGTTTTTGGCATTCACAACCCCGAACTTCCGCTTGTTAGTGTAAACCTCACAATTGACGGCGGAATGACGCGGGACAAGACGGATCTTCCCGGAGTGGCAGGCATGGTTGCTGCACTTCTGCCCCAGGGAACCAGGAATCTGACGCCGGAGGAACTGGAGGAAACTGCGGAGCTTCTTGGCTCAGGCATCAGTGTACGTTCCGGCAGGGAAGAAATAATGCTGAATGTGAGCGCTCTTTCAAGAAACTTCGGAAAAACAATGTCGCTTGTCAAGGAGATACTCCTTGAGCCAAGATGGGATTCAACTGAATTTGAACTGGCCCGCACCCGCACCAGGAACAGGATTATACAGTCGGAAGCCCAGCCTTCAATTGTGGCGAATCTTGCCTTCTACAGGTTGCTTTACGGTAAAGACAATATCTTCGGTTACAGCAGCGACGGGACAAGGGAATCGATAGACAAAATATCAATCAGTGATCTGCAGTCATGGTACGCCTCGAACGTTTCTCCTTCAAACACGAGGATCCATATTGCAGGGAATATAACCCGCGAACAGGCTCTCGAGGCTCTGAAACCGCTTGAAAAAGAATGGAAACCTGTTGAAGTGAAGTCGATCCCTCTCCCTTCTCCTGTTGTGCCTGAAAAATCCAAAATATATTTCATCGACATCCCGGGTTCACGCCAGTCGGTAATCTACATAGGCTACCCTGCAATTTCGAGGGATAATCCCGACTTCATCAGGACAGAATTCATAAACTACAGGCTTGGAGGCGCCTTCACAAGCATTCTTATGCAGATACTCCGGGAGGAGAAAGGTTTCACCTACGGCGCAAGAAGTTCGTTCCAGGAAATGAAATCGGTGGCTCCTTTTACTGCCTCTGCAAGCGTTCGGTCTGATGCAACATTCGAGTCGGTCAGGATTTTTAAGGATGAAATGGAAAAATACCGCAACGGAGTATCGGAAGATGATCTTCTGTTTATTAAGAACTCCATGATCAGATCAAATGCCCTGCGATTTGAAACGAATTCAGCATTGGTGAATATGCTCGCTACGATGAGCAAGTACGGACTTAGCGATGATTATGTAAGAAAGGAAGAGGAAATAATCCGTAACATGACTGTCGATGATCATCGTGCAACTGTTCAGAAATACATTGTTCCCGACAGGATGTACTACCTGGTTGTAGGAGATGCAGCCACTCAGCTGAAACCGCTTGAAAAAATAGGTTTCGGTTCTCCCGAGCTTATAAGCAAATAGAAGGACTGTTTTCCGGGGCTTTCATTACTGAAAAGAGACCCTGTCACTTTCCTGTCATATTCAGGCTTCCCGCGTAGTAATTGGGATCGACTGATATTACAGAATTATCAGTATCAACATCTATTGTCGTGAAACGGGTTGTCGGAACTATATCCTTTCTGACACCTGAGACATATATCCTCAAAGGCATATTGAATCCTCTCACACAATTATTCCATCTGTAAGTAAGCCTGTTGCCCTGAACATAATACTCGAACACAGGTATTCTGACATCTCTGAGATACTGGTCGAAGACGCTTTTCAGATCCAGACCCGTTTTTTCAGACAGGTACTCTTCAATCTGCGATCCCTTTACAACCTGGTGGTAAAAATCCTTGTTCAGTCCCCTGAGTATCCCCCTCCATTTTTCATCATCATCAACTATCTGGCGGAGAGTGTGGAGCATATTTCCGCCCTTGTAATACATGTCGCCTGAACCGCTTACATTCACATTGTAAACACCTGTAACCGGCTGATCGTTCCTTATGTTTCCTCTGCATCCCAGGATATAATCCCTTCCTGCATCCTTCCCGTAGTAGTACTCGACATACAGGTTCTCTGCATAATTTGTAAAGCTTTCATGCACCCACATGTCGGCTGCATCTTCATATGTAATGTTGTTTGCAAACCATTCATGACCTGACTCGTGAATAATTATGAAATCGAATTTCATGCCCCAGCCCGAAACACTGAGGTCCCTTCCGCTGTATCCGTTCCGGAACCCGTTGCCGTATGTAACTGAACTCTGGTGCTCCATTCCGAGGTAAGGAACCTGCACAAGCTTGTATCCGTCCTCATAGAATGGATAAGGTCCCATCCAGTATTCAAAGGCAGCGAGCATCATGGGAGCCTGGCGGAACTGGATCTTTGCCTTCTCAAGGTCATCCTTAAGTACGTAATAATCGCAATCGAGCTTACCTTTCTCGCCATTGAAAACCTCAGAAAAATGGGCATAATCGCCAATATTAATATTGACACCGTAATTATTTATTGGATTTGCCACGAACCAGTGCCAGGTTGTAGTATTATTTCTGAGCTTCTCCACTTTTCTGAGACGGCCGTTTGAGACATCCATTAGATTCGAAGGAACGTTAACGCTTATCAGCATACTGTCGGGCTCATCATACATATGGTCCTTGCATGGCCACCACAGGCTGGCGCCGTCGCCCTGGCATGAAGAAGCCACGAAAGGCTGGTTGCGGCTGTCGCGCTGCCAGGTTATCCCTCCTTCCCACGGAGGTCTGTTGGAAACCTTCGGACGCCCTCCATAGTCAAGTGTCAGCGAATACACCTGTCCGGGTTCCTGCCGTTCAGCCATTCGTATCCAGTACACATTCCCTTCTCTCTTGAAATTCAAAGACTTCCCGTTCTGAATGGCCTTCGTCAGCTCAAGCGGCGGCTGAAGGTCGATCTGCATCACATCCGATTCAGTTATTACGCGGTAAGTCACAGTATTTGAACCATATATAGTACTATCGGCTGGATTGACAGCAATATCCAGATGATAAAAGGTCAGATCCCACCAGGCCCTTTCAGGAGTTATGGATCCGCGAAGTGTGTCCTGCCGGGTATATGCCCCCTGTGCCGGGGCCAGATACTGGGAATAAGCATTTATCGCAACTGAAAAAAGTGCAGCTATAAGAATAGAGTACCGTGTGTATTTCATTTCACATAGAGGTTAACCTGACAAAAGTAAAAAGATAATGCAAATATGCCATAGATGCTATTATACAGTAGACTTGAAACACCAATCAGGCCTTTAAAAAGTTTTTTAACCGGAAAAATTGGGTAATTTTAGCAGTCTGATGAAAAAAGCTTTGCTATATCTTGCTGTACTGGCCTTTAAAGGCCAATTTCTGGTGGCACAGGTGGACCTGACCTCAACAAACCTGCCATTGGTGATTATCACAACCTCCGGAGGCCAGGCAATTGTCAATGAGCCGAAAATCACGGCCGGCATGAAAATTATTCATAATGGAACAGGGCAGAGAAACGCCCCGGCTGACCCTGGCAATATTTACGACGGCACAGTTGGAATAGAGTTAAGGGGAAGGCATTCTTCATCACTTCCGCAGAAGCCTTATGGCTTTGAAACCCGCGATGCGTTTGGAGAAAATCTCAATGTCCAACTTCTTGGAATGCCGGAAGAAAATGACTGGATACTGACAGCCAATTATAACGACAAGACTTTTCTGAGGAACCAACTGGCTTTTGAGATCTTCAGGAAGATGGGACATTATGCTCCTGGAACAAGATTCTGCGAAGTGATACTCAATGGAAGATATGACGGGATTTACATTCTGTGTGAAAAAATAAAACAGGACAAGAACCGGGTTGATATTGCAAAACTCAGTCCGGATGAAAATTCAGGGGATGACCTTACCGGCGGCTACATTTTCTCAACCGACTATTATACTGACTCCGACAGCTGGCTTAGCAGTTTTTCACCTGTTAACAAACCTGGAGGCCGCGTTCATTTTGTGTATTGCGATCCGAAACCAGACGAGCTATCTCCGGTGCAAAAGACATATCTCAGGGATCATGTCAATACGTTCGAGAGTGTTCTCTACAGCAAGGATTTCGCAGATAAGGGAAAAGGTTACAATAAGTACCTTGATGTGAATTCATTTGTCGATTATTTCATAATCAGTGAGCTCACGCGCAATGTTGATGCCTATAAGAAGAGCAGGTTTTTCTATAAAGACAAGGACAGCGACGGAGGCCTGATCCATTCCGGTCCTCCATGGGATTACGACTGGGCCTGGAAGGATATCACTGAAAACTGTATCCACTTCAACCAGACAGACGGTTCGGGCTGGGCATACAGGATAAATGAGTGCGGAGCATGGCCTGTACCTCCTTCCTGGGAAGTGAGGCTCATGCAGGACAAGGCATTCTCAAGCCTGGTCTATAACCGCTGGTTCAGTCTGCGGAAAACAGTCCTGAGTGAAGAATCCCTCCATAGTGTAATTGATTCAGTCGCTTCGTTGCTTGATGAGGCACAGGCGAGGCATTTCACAAGATGGGATATCCTTGGACAGAATGTCGGAACTCCAGAGTATGGAGAACAGCCTGACTCATACGACGGAGAAATAGAAAAACTCAAGGGATGGATTGCAAGGAGGATAGCTTGGCTCGATGCAAACATGGTGGGCAGACCGGGCCAGGGAAACGGTTCAAACACTTTTTACAAGGTCTATCCGGTACCTGCCGGAAGTCAGCTGAATGTAGAGTCGGTGAAAATATTAAGCCGGATTGAAATTTACACGCTGACCGGAACAAAGGCAAGGGAAATATCTGATGTCCGCATGCATCAGGAAACAATAGATATTTCATTCCTCGATCCGGGATTATACATACTCAGAATGTGGTTTGCATCAGGCGAAGTAGTCAGTCATAAGTTTGTAAAACAATAACTTCCGGAATTCTCTGGTTCAAAAATCCAAATTCAAGGGTCAAAGTTCAAGTTTCAAGAGACTTGCATGACTTGCACGACCTGCACGACTTGCACGCCTTCCTTCCTGCCTGTTTAAAATCTCACCCATGATAGCATTTTCCCGGTTGAATTGTCTATTTTAGAACAAAATTATAACCTAAGCCAAAGACCATGAAACGTTTTATACCCTACCTGTTTTTAATTGCAGTCATACTCAGCTGCAACTGGACCTTTTCGGATGCACAGGATTCCCCCAGGTCGCGCGAGTCGTTCAACCAGGGCTGGAAATTCATCAAGTTCTTCAATGCATCAACAGATGCTGCAACTTTCGACAGGGAACCTGCCGGACTTCAGCTTCCGACAGCCGACGACAAAGCCTGGCGGAACCTTGACCTGCCACACGACTGGGCAATTGAAGGCCCCTTCAGTGATACACTCGAGAATAATACAGGTCTTCTTCCCTGGAAAGGAATCGGTTGGTATAGAAAACGCTTCACCCTCGATGAAACAGACAGAAACAACCGGATCTACATCGACTTTGACGGAGCCATGGCTTATGCGGAAGTGTGGCTCAACGGTGAGCATGTCGGCGGATGGCCCTACGGATACTCTTCGTTCAGACTTGACCTGACGCCCTATGCGGCTTTCGGGAAGGAAAACGTTATAGCCGTAAGGCTTGATACAAAAAGCTGGGATTCAAGATGGTACCCCGGAGCAGGACTGTACCGCAACGTATGGCTGGTAAAGACCTCGCAAATTCATGTATCATATAACGGACTCTATGTCACAACTCCTGAGATCAGGAAGGAAAACGGAGTTGTAAGCGTGAAAGCTGAAGTCGAGAGCCATGCAGCCACACCTGTATCAGTTGCAATTAAGGCTTCCGTATTTAAGCTCGACAAGGGAGGCAATGCTTCATCAGCACCTGTCGCGGAATTCACGTCACCTGCGGCCCAACTCCCTGCAAGCGGAAATCACACTTTCAGGGTTGACCTTAATGTTAAGGGGCCTGTACTGTGGGATCTTGAGAATCCTGAACTTTACAGGGTAGCAGTTACAGTCCTCAATGGAAATGAGACATCTGATATCTGTACAAGTAATTTTGGTTTCAGGACTCTTGAATTCACTGCCCGTGACGGCTTTTTCCTCAACGGCAAAAAAGTACCAGTCAACGGCGTATGCAATCACCACGACCTTGGAGCTCTCGGCGCAGCCTTCAACATAAGAGCCGCCGAACGCCAGCTCGAGATACTGAGGGAGATGGGCTGCAATGCTGTCAGAACAAGCCACAATCCTCCCGCCCCCGAACTGCTGGATCTCTGCGACAGGATGGGATTTCTGGTTCAGGATGAAGCTTTTGACACATGGAAAACACCCAAGAAGCGCAACGACTACAACAAACTTTTCTATGCATGGCACGAAGAGGATCTGAGAGCAATGGTCCGCCGCGACCGCAATCATCCGTCAGTCTTCATGTGGAGCACCGGAAATGAAGTCGGAGACCAGAATAACCCTGCACTGTCAGAAAGTCTGAGGCGTATTATAAAATCGGAGGATAACACACGACCGGTTACTGTCGGATGCAACTGGGATGAATCAGGCACAAACGGCTTCCAGAAGACAGTCGATGCCTTCGGCATAAATTACAGGCTTTACAGATACGATGCCTTCTTTGCACTTAAGGACAATGACAACCTTCCGTTCCATTCGAGCGAATCAGCATCGACTGTAAGTTCCAGGGGAGAGTATTTCTTCCCGGTTGTCGAGGGCGACCTGAACAATAATCTGCCGGGGAAAGGCATCTTCCAGATCTCTTCTTACGACCTCGCCTATCCGGCCTGGGCATCAACACCCGGCCAGCAATGGGAAATGCAGGATAAACACCCCGGAGTTTTCGGTGAATTTGTCTGGACGGGATTTGACTATCTGGGAGAGCCTACACCCTATGGAGGTGATCTTACAGGATTGAGGCCGGGAACCCGGAGATACGACCAGGCAAAGGCCCTTCTCGACATGCAGAATGTAACAGAAGTGCCTTCGCGCAGCAGTTATTTCGGAATACTCGACATTGCAGGCTTCAAGAAAGACCGCTTTTACCTGTACCAGTCAAAATGGAGGCCCGATCTTCCTATGGCTCATATACTCCCCCACTGGAACTGGCCGGAGAGAAAGGGACAGGTTACCCCGGTTCATGTATACACATCAGGCGATGAAGCCGAATTATTCCTTAACGGCAAATCGCTCGGGAAAAAGAAAAAAGGCCGGTTTGAATACAGGCTCCGTTGGGATGATGTTGTCTACCAGCCCGGAGAGCTGAAAGTTGTTGCATACAAGAACGGGGAAAAGTGGTCCGAGGAAAAAGTTGTAACAACAGGCAAAGCTTCAATGCTTTCAGCTTCAGCTGACCGTCCTGCAATCACTGCCGACGGAACCGACCTTGTGTTCATTACGGTAAGGATAGAAGACAAGAATGGCGCTTTGGTACCCCGAAGCAGTAACCTTGTGAATTTCAGCATTCAGGGCCCGGGGAAAATAGTTGCAGTAGATAACGGGGATGCCACCAGCCACGACCCTTTCCAGGCCTCCCAAAGGAAAGCCTACAACGGACTGTGCCTTGTGATAGTAAAAGCTGATAAGGGAGCCGCGGGTTCATTTACTGTAAAAGCAGATTCAAAAGGACTTAAGGGCGCTGCTGTTACTGTGGGTCTTAAATAGGCGGAGGCAAATAAAAGGAAATTGACTAAAACCTGGCATCTTCAGGTATCATGTTCCTTATTTTTACATCCCCGAAAGCCTGGTCGGAGGAATATCTGAACCTGTAATTAAATCTTGTGATGATTTTCTTCGGATCAAGAACAATGGGATATATACTTGCGTTGACTCCGGCAGGTTCGAGATTCAGAAGCCTGAGCGGCCACAGGATTGAAATGACAATTCTGACAAGCCCCAGTGGTATCCAGATGAATTTCTTCCCGGGCATAAGATCTTTGATCGGCGAATAGCTGTCAGGTGCCAGATTATAGATCCCAGCTATTTCATCATCATTAAGAATAAGGTGGATAAGTTCGGCAAGGTCGTCTGTATGAATGAACTGCACCCTGTTATTTTTCGTGAACGAAGGAAGCCAGTCTACTTTCAGGAGCATTGAGACTATAGTTGCAGGCTTGTTGTAAGTTGGACCTATTACGGTGCATATCCGGCATAACACCCTGTGAAGATCTTCCCTGACCGGAGAGTTCATGAGTAGTTCCTCGATATGTTTCTTGTTCAGGCCATATACATATTTCCCCGGCCTGACGGGATCGGTCTCGCTTATCCATTCCGGATTATCCTTGTGGGCGCCGTAAATAGTTGCAGAGCTTGAAAAAACAAACTGTTTTACTGAAGAGGTTCTGTTGCAAATATCCAGGATGCAAGCCGACCCGCCCACATCAATCTGATATTCGAGTTTTCTGTCGCGAATCTTGTGAAATGTGCTCGCCAGGTGAATTACGTGAGTCGGACGCTCCTCTTCAAATATCTTTTCAAGCTTTTCCTTTTCAGTTATACTGCATTTGTAGAATTTATAATACCCGTTCTTTGAAGCACCCGGCAGGTCCCTCAGATCGAGAGCAACAACCGGAATTTTTCTTTCAGCAAGGCTTGAGGCGAAAACGCTTCCGATAGATCCGGAGGATCCGGTTATGAGGACTTTCATTATGTCTTTTGTAAAGTACTTGTCACTTTGTGAAAAGTTGTAAAAGTAAACAAATACCCGTTTATCATTGATTAGCGAATCGTGTTTTTATACATGACTGCAAAGAATATTTTTCCGGATATGCATCCTTTAACTGTTATTACCGTCTTTAACCATGAATTTATTTTCAGGGAACAAATAAAATTGTTTTCCGGAATTAGCATAAATTTGATATTACAATAAACACTACTAATTATGCAATTAAAACGCCGCGAATTCATTAAGATCAGCGGGATCACTACGGCAGGTTCTCTTATAATACCGCCTTTTTTAAATTCGTGCAAGACGGTAAGGCTTTCGGAAGATGCTGAAAGCTATCTCAGCCATTTTGAGGTAACAAGAGCA
>CAZKTX010000037.1:9076-24151 GCA_964555805.1 uncultured Rikenellaceae bacterium | reverse complement strand
CCAGACCAGCTTCTTCCCAAATCCCAACCTGTTATCTGTCATCTTAATATACGTCAGCTGAACCACCCAGAGATGCGTGTCCATCAACATTGCAACCGGGAAGCGTTTCAGATAGGCTCTTTTTGACTTTGAGGCCAGATCACCTCCGGGTTCTGAAACTATGCCCCGGAACTGTATTCCCCTGATCATCCCGATTATTCCTGTTTCGAGAACAACAGATCCGGCAACAAGGCTGTTTATAATGAATTCCTTTCCGTGTCGTGTTGCCGGATCGGTTGTGAATACAAGTGCATTTTCTTCTTCAAGATAAACATAGAAGCAGTTTGCACACCAGGGACCTGCATCGGTTGAGGTGGCTATAGTAAGGACATGATGCTTCCTGAAAAACTTCCTTATCCTTTCATCAATCATGTTCCATCCAGTGAAATGAATCGCCTTCGAAGCCTGCGAGGGTTATTACCCTGTCGACGACTGTCATTACAAGGTCGTCTATTGTTGCCGGTTTACTGTAAAACGACGGTGTTGCAGGACAGATAACTGCCCCGGCAAGTGTGAGGGTCTCCATATTCCTGATGTGGATAAGGTTATATGGAGTCTCACGGGGTACAATTATAAGCCGCCGCCGCTCCTTTAGCATCACATCGGCGGCCCTGCATATAAGATCGTCAGAAATGCCGCCGGCGATGCGTCCGAGAGTCCCCATCGATGACGGACAGACAATCATCGTATCGAATGTAGATGATCCGGATGCGAACGGGGCCAGAAAATTATCATTTTCATAAATCTTCGCAGGAGGAGTGGCGATATACCGGCCGCCTATCTCATCTTTCCAGATCGCCCGTGCTGTATCTGAAAACACAACGGCGATCTCAGCAGGCGGGGGTTTCAGTGTGGTCAGTCTGGCAATAAGCTTCTGAGCATAAACCGACCCGCTGGCTCCGGCAACTGCAACAATTACTTTACGTTTTGAATCAGTCATATTCTATAAAACAATCCCGGATCAAAATTAGCATTATACTTACAGATAAGGCTGTCAGCCCTGAGCTTTTCGATGTCCGGCCGAATTTTTTTGTTAATTTTAGTGTCCCAAAAGAAAAATGATGAAGAAACTTGTAATACTTACCGGAGCCGGGATGAGCGCCGAGAGCGGGATTAAGACCTTCCGCGATTCCGGAGGCCTGTGGGAAGAGCACCGGGTTGAGGATGTGGCTTCGCCGATGGGATGGGCGCTCAACAGGAAGCTTGTGCTGAAATTCTACAATGACAGGAGGAGACAACTGGCCGCCAGTGAGCCTAATGCAGGGCATATTGGTCTGGCAGCACTTCAAAGGTATTTCGATGTGCATATTATAACGCAGAACATCGACAATCTTCATGAACGGGCAGGGAGCAGAAAGGTCATCCATCTTCACGGTGAACTGACGAAAGCAAGAAGCACGAAGGATCCGGCACTGATTTATGACATAGGATATAACGACATCAAAGAGGGCGACAAATGTGACCTTGGGAGTCAGCTTCGGCCTCACATTGTATGGTTCGGGGAAGCGGTGCCGATGATAGAAGAAGCTGTGAAGGTCACATCCGAAGCCGATATTTTTGCAGTCATCGGGACCTCGCTGAACGTATATCCGGCAGCCGGACTAATAGAATATGTGCCCGAAGGAACCCCGTTGTGGCTGATCGATCCAAACGATGTTGCCGTGCCGTCGGGCATCAAGGTTGAAGTAATAAAGGAACCTGCCGGCAAAGGGGTGGAAATACTCGCCAAAAGGCTGATGGACGTAAAATGAAGGTGTGTTGCACTTATTGACAGGAAACAGTATCAGCAGACCTTTATTCCTGATATCTTTGAACCATGATCGACCGGCAGACAATAGACAAGATCCTCGATGCTTCGGATATAGTTGAAGTAATCCAGGAGTTTGTACCCCTTAAGAAACGGGGTGTCAACTATCTTGGTCTGTGCCCGTTCCATAACGAAAAAACACCCTCGTTCACAGTATCGCCGTCGAAGGAGATCTTCAAGTGCTTCGGATGCGGGAAGGTAGGCAACGCCGTGAACTTCATAATGGAACATGAGCACCTCAACTGGCCTGAAGCGCTTAAATACCTTGCAAGAAAATACCACATCGAGGTTGTCGAGAAGGAAAGGACCCAGGAGGAAGTAGAAAAGGAAAATGAACGCGAAAGCCTGCTTGTTATAACTGCATATGCATCGCGACAGTTCACCGAAAACCTCTACAACACAAACGAGGGCATTTCAGTCGGCCTTGCTTATTTCAAGGAAAGGGGTTTCAGGCAGGACACCCTGAAGAAATTCGACGTCGGATACAGCTTTGAGCAGCGCGACTCCTTCTCAAAGAAGGCAATAGATAGCGGATTCAAGACAGAGCTGCTTGTAAAAACAGGGCTGACGATCCAGCATGAAGAGAAGATCTTTGACAGGTTCTGCGGACGGGTAATGTTCCCCATCCATTCGCTGTCGGGACAGGTTCTCGGGTTCGGGGGAAGGATACTTAAAGCTGATCCGAAGAGCGCCAAGTATCTCAATTCGCCTGAGTCGGAGATATACCACAAGAGCCGGATAGTATACGGTATCTACCAGGCCAGGAAGGCAATATCGCACGAAGACAGATGCTACATGGTTGAAGGCTACACCGACGTTATGTCGATGCATGAAGCCGGCATTGAAAACGTTGTGGCTTCATCGGGAACATCACTTACCCAGGAGCAGATAAGGCTCATCAAGCGGTTCACTCCGAACATGACTATCCTTTACGACGGCGACCCGGCAGGGATCAAAGCTTCGCTCAGAGGGATAGACCTTGTGCTCGAAGAAGGGATGAATGTTAAAATAGTTCTCCTTCCCGACGGTGAAGATCCCGATTCATACTCAAAGAAAATCAGCAATGAGGAGTTCGCTCTTTACCTGAAGGAAAAAGAAACAGACTTCATAAGGTTCAAGACTCAGCTCCTGCTTGCCGAATCGAACAACGATCCGACCCAGAAGGCCAACCTGATCAGGGATATAGTAAAGTCAATAGCTGTTATCCCCGAAGGCATCACGCGCACTGTATACATTAAGGAGTGCAGTGTTGTGATGGAGGTGTCCGAAGAAATTCTATACCACGAGGTTAACAAGCTAAGGCAGCAGAAATCATTTCAGGAAAGAAACAGATACCCCGGGTTGGAGGACCTCCCTGTCCCGCCGGTTCAGGCTGTCAAGCCTGTCATTTACAAGACAATTTCATTTTACTCCGAGAAGGAAGTCATACGCCTTCTTCTTAAATACGGTAGCAGTGAGTTCGAACGCATTGTAGACAAGGACGATGGAAGAGAAGAAATAATTACGGTTTCCGATTACATTGTAAAAGAGATCACTTCCGACGATCTTTCCTTCGACGACAGGATCTGTTCAAAGATATTTGCCGACTTCAGGTTCTATTCCGAACAGGGCCTCATACCGGGCGACAAGCATTTCGTTAAGCATGAGGATCCTGACATCTCGAGGTTTTCGGCCGATGTGCTGTCGGAGTCGCATGAGCTGAGCCGGATATGGAAGGAAAAGCAGACATACGTCGAGACAGAGGACATGAAGCTCCGGGATGTAGTGCCGGATGCCGTGCTTAAGTTCAAGAGCGACAAGATCATTGCTGCCCGTAAGGAGATTATGACTCAGCTCGAGGAAGCCGTAAAGGAGGGGGATCAGGAAAAGGTCCTGAAGCTTCAGCACCGGTTTAACAACCTCAGCACAGCGCTTGGAATGATTTCACGGCAGCTGGGGAACAGGATCCTGCTATAAGCCACTTTTTGTACACATCCTATTGCCAAATTGAGACCGCTTCATTTCCAAGATGGCATGTCATCCCGACTTGTTCCACCCCCCCACCCCCCTAAAGGGGGGCTTAAGATCGTTGATTTACAACTATTTAAGGTCTTTGAATGATATTACCAGGTTGAATAACTATTCATCCCGAAAATCGAAAATTATCAACGTATTGATAATCTCTGAAAAACTATATCGCTCATTGTATGATTTTTAGCCCCCCTTTAGGGGGGTTGGGGGGTAAACAAAAAGGGGAACCGTACAATGATTATAACTTGCAAAAAGATGTGTACAAAGAATAGTGTTATAAGAGGGCAAACCCACTCTGCAGGGGATAAAATTTCGTAATTTTATTCCTGTAAAATCTCAATACAATCTATATGAAATCACTTCGCCTTTTGATCCCGGTTCTTGTAACGATTATATTCATCTCATGCGGCAAGGCTGAAAAGACTCCCGTGAAGCTTTCCCTGAAAAAACCGAAGGATATTTCGGAGGTTGCGGTTCCTATCGACAAGGGGTTCAGTGATTACATTGCAGGATACACATCGGGGATTGTGTCAGTCAATTCAACGGTTGAGATCCGTTTCACACCTGAATTCGCCGCTCAGATAAACCGGAAAAACGCGACAGGACTGTTCATGTTTGAACCTGTAATCAGGGGAAATGCAGAATGGACCGATGAACTCACAATAGTTTTCAAGCCTGCAAAACCGCTCGATCCGGGTACACTATATTCAGGAAAGCTTAACCTCGACCGTCTGGCGCCTGTTAAGGACAACCTGAAAACATTCCCGATCTGGATCCAGACAATCAGAAAAGATTTCATTGTTACAACCGGAATACTCGAAAGCACGCCCGAAGGCGACAGATATACACTTCACGGCCAGGTTACAGCTTCCGACTATATCGCCTCACAGGAAGTGGAATCGTTTCTGCAGGCGAAAATGGGGAGAAAAAAGATGCCGCTTGTGTGGGATCATTCCGACATGCTGATTCACAGGTTTACCGTAACCGATATAATCAGGACCGAAAACTCTCAGAAGCTTGAACTGTCGTGGGATGGCTCACAGGCCAGGGTAAAGCAGAAAGGGAATGCATCTATTACAATTCCGGCAGCCGGCAACTTCACTGTAACCGACATAATTGCCCCGCAGGGAGGAAGCAGGAGCATCGATATTGTGTTTTCCGACCCTGTTGATGCATCACAGGAACCGGAAGGGATGATCTGGCTCTCCCCTGCCGCAGAAATGTCGGTGAGCATCAACTCGAACATAGTAAGCTTATTCCCGGTGTCGGTTCCGGAAGGTCCGTTTGAACTGAATGTTGAAACATCACTCAGAAATAAAAAAGGGGCTTCCCTCTCCTCTCCCTTCAAAAAACAACTTGACCTTTCTCCCGTGATGCCGTCGATAGAATTTACAGGCAACGGAGTCATCGTGCCGGCATCGAAAGAACTTATCTTCCCGTTCAAGGCAGCGAACCTGAAGGCTGTCGACCTGAAGATCATAAAGATATTTGACAATAACCTGCCCTGGTTCCTTCAGGAGAATGACATGACAACGGGCTATTCAGTCAGGAGGTTCGGCCGGCCGCTTTATTCCGGAAAGGTCGATCTTGTAAATCCTTCAGGAAGCGGCGCCACAGGATGGAACCTTTATACAATTGATCTTTCTGAGTATATCGACATTGAACCAGGGATTCTCTACAGGGTTGAACTGTCGATGAGGCCGTCATATTCGCTTTATCCATGCTCCGATCAGGCTGAAATGGAGCAGTATGAAGAGATGCTTAAGATGACTGAAGAAACAGGCCGCTCATCATGGGACGATCCCGACAATTTCTACTCCGACAGCGATGATTACATCTGGTACTCCTTCGGGTTCAACTGGCGCGACAGGGACAATCCATGCAAGGCGGCATATTTCAATCCCGACAGAAAAATCAAAAGGAACATACTGGCATCGAATTTCGGGATCATAGCAAAAAAAGGATCAGGCAATGACCTGAACATAATTGTAAGCGATCTGCTCACCGCATTGCCCCTCAGCGAAGTTGACATCAAAGTTTACGACATGCAGATCCAGCAGATTGCCTCGGGCATAACCGGTAAGGACGGTTCAGTAAAAATCGCCTGCGAAAGAAATCCCTTCCTTGTGATTGCAGGGAAGGACCGTGACCGTAATTACCTTAAGATAACCGACGGTTCGGCGCTGTCGATGAGCTCATTTGATGTATCCGGAGTTTCACCTGAAAAGGGCATCAAGGCTTTCATCTTTGGGGAAAGGGATGTCTGGCGGCCGGGCGATTCAATTTTCCTCTCGGTCTTTATAAGGGATATGAACAAGAGTCTTCCTCCCGATCATCCCGTTCAGTTCGAGCTCACAAACCCGCTTTCGCAGAAAGTGGATCATCAGGTCATAGTGCCGGGCGGAAAGAACCTTCTCACCTTCAGGACTGCAACCTCTTCCGATGCCGTTACTGGCGATTACACGGCACGGTTAAGCATTGGAGGCGCAAAGTTCACAAAGAGAGTAAGGGTTGAAACAATCAAGCCTAACAGGCTGCGTATCGATCTGAATTTTCCGGGTGAGATGCTGGGAGGAACAGGAAGCTCAACAAGGGGAAGCCTCAGGGTAAAATGGCTGAACGGCGCTACGGCAGGCAACTTAAAATCGTCGGTTGAATATATTCTGAAGCCGGCAAAAACAACTTTCAAGTCATTTCCTCAGTACGATTTCGATGATCCCGCGATACTGTTTTATTCCGAAACTGCAAGCATGTTTGAAGGCTCGGTCGATGAGAGCGGTTCTGCTTCAGTTATATTCAACCCGGGTGATGAGATACATGCTCCGGGTATGATGAATGCAGTCTTCACGGCAAAGGTTGCAGAAAAGGGAGGAGACGAAAGCATTACGCAGGCTGTTTATAAATATGCTCCTTACAAGGTATTTGCCGGGATCGAACTTCCGGAACTCAAGGGAAGCGACAGGATGCTATTTACAGACAGGGAAAACAAGGTGAACATAGTAACTGTCGATCCTATGGGCAATCCGGTCAACACCGAAACAGAGATCAATGTCTACAGGATCTCCTATAGCTGGTGGTGGGAGTCGGACCAGGAAGATCTTGCATCATACATCTCAAACAACATATACAAGCCCGTCATCAGCACGAAGGTTGTCACAAGCGGCGGAAAAGGATCATTCAATTTCACAATTCCGAGGAATGACTGGGGAAGGTACCTGATAAGGGTTTCCATCCCGGGGGGGCATGCAACGGGGAAGATAGTCCTTATCGACTGGCCGTGGGAATACGGAATGAAAGGGAACGCTGATGGGGCAACACTTCTTTCGATAAACACAGATAAAGAGAAATATAATCCGGGTGATGAAGTAAAACTCAGCTTCCCGGCTCCCGAAAACTCAAGGATAATTGTAACCCTCGAGAACTCAACTACTGTTGTTGAAGAGATCCGCGCAACCGGACAGAAAGGCAACAGCGTTGTAACATTCAGGGCAAAACCGGAAATGGCTCCCAATGTCTATGCAAATGTGACTGTCATACAACCACATGCCCAGACACTTAACGACATGCCAATGAGGCTTTATGGTGTGGTCCCGGTGATAGTAGAAGATCCTGAGACCCGGCTTGAACCGGTTGTAACAATGCCAAATCAGCTTAGGTCGGGACAACAGTTTGAGGTTAAGGTCAGCGAAGCCCGGAAGAAACCGATGAGTTATACGCTGGCGATAGTTGATGAAGGTCTTCTGAACATCACGGGATTCCGTACGCCCGACCCGTGGAATTATTTCTATGCACGTGAAGCGCTCGGAGTGAGGACGTGGGATATGTACGACATTGTACTGGGCGCTTTCGGCGGAACCCTCGACAGGCTCCTTGCCACGGGAGGTGACGAGATGCTTATCGACAGAGCTGCGAACAAGGCACAGCGGTTCATTCCGGTTGTGAAGTTCCTCGGCCCCTTCACGCTCGGTCAGGGCAAAACCGGGACGCATAGTGTCACGCTTCCGCAATATACCGGATCGGTGAGGGCATTTGTAATCGCAGGGAACGAAAAGGCTTACGGATTCACTGAAAAAAGTGTCCCGGTTAAGGATCCGCTTATGATACTGGCGACAGCTCCAAGGGTTGTAAGTCCCGGCGAAAAAGTTGCCCTGCCTGTGACCCTGTTCATTCAGAAAGAAAATATAACCAATGTCAATCTGACAGTCGAAGGCAATTCCCTTGTAAGTTTTGAAAAGACTTCCCAGACAATTGCTGCGGCAGGAACAGGAGAAAAGGACATTGATTTCTCATTCACGGCTGGAGATAAGACCGGAATTGCAACTATTAAGCTTAAAGCTTCGGGAGGCGGTGAGACAGCCGTTTACGATATCGAGCTGGATGTAAGAAGTCCCAATCCTCCCGAAACAAGGGCTGAACTGAAGATATTGAAGCCCGGCGAAAAATGGGAAACTTCATTCACTCCGTTCGGGATGGAAGGCACCAATTCAGCAACACTTGAAACATCGCTGCTTCCTTCTGTAAACCTTGGGAAACGACTTGGTTACCTGATTGAATTTCCTCACGGATGCACCGAACAGATAATTTCAGCTGCCTTCCCGCAGATCTGGCTGAATGAGCTTTCAGCTGCCGATACGTCGGATGCAAGGAAAGCACAGGCTAACGTAATTGAAGCAATAAACAAGATTGTAACCCGGCAGATGAGCAACGGAGGACTTGCCCTCTGGCCCGGCAATTACCAGCCCGACAACTGGGTTACATCGTATGCCGGTCATTTCATGGCCGAAGCGGAGCGCAAGGGATATGCGATACCTCAGGACTTCAGAAGAAAATGGACAAGCTATCAGAAGAGTGCAGCCCAGGACTGGAGGTATGATCCAAAATTCATACAGACGGCAAATGACCAGGCTTACAGGCTTTTCACTCTTGCCCTGGCAGGCTCGCCTGAAAGAGGCGCCATGAACAGGCTTAGGGAATCGCCGGGCTTACCGCAGGTTGCGAGGTGGCTCCTTGCAGCCGCCTTCGCCACTTCGGGACGGCCCGAAGCAGCAGGAGAGCTTCTCGACATGAGGAACCTGGAGACAGAAAAAGAATATTCGGGATATTTCTATGGAAGTGCCCTGCGCGACAAGTCAATAATACTATATACACTGGCGACCCTGAAAAAGGAAGAGGAAGCTCTTCCGCTGCTCAGGTCGGTTTGCGATGAGCTCAATTCCGAGACATGGTTCAGCACCCAGTCGGTAGCATGGGGGCTGTTTTCATACATGAAATTTGCCGAACTTACATCTCCCGGCGGAACCGGGGAAGCAGGGTTCAGGATTACCCTGAACGGGCAAAGCTCCGACCAGAAAGTTGGTCCGGGGAAGGTGAACACAAGAAACCTGCGTATTACCGGCGGGACTAATAACCTCATTGCTGAGAATCTGTCAGACAAGCCATTGTATTTCAACCTCGTGAGAAAAGGGACACCACTTGTTTCAGACCAATCGTCTGCTGATAACGGACTGAGTCTCAAGGTAGACTATACGGATACCGGACTCAAGCCTGTCGATCAGAGAAACCTTGTTCAGGGAACCGACTTCATGATTGTAACAAAGGTCACAAACACATCTTTCGACAGGGTCGATAACGTCGCGCTGACCCAGATGGTGCCGTCAGGCTGGGAGATACTGAACACAAGGATGTTCGAG
Organism: uncultured Rikenellaceae bacterium; assembly: GCA_964555805.1. Taxonomy (GTDB): domain Bacteria; phylum Bacteroidota; class Bacteroidia; order Bacteroidales; family VadinHA17; genus LD21. Next base: position 14,605 of record CAZKTX010000037.1, on the reverse strand, counting down.
GCCGATTACGGAATAAAGGAGAGTGCTTATGAATACCGCGACATAAGGGATGACAGGGTCAACACATATTTCTCCCTGAACCGGGGTGAGTCGAAGACATTCGTGCTTATACTCAATGCGGCATACAAGGGAGAGTACTGGCAGCCTGCAATATTGTGTGAGTCTATGTACACTTCCGGCTACAGCTCGAGGGTCCCGGGAACAAAGGTTATAGTCAGAGGACAGTGAGTTGAACAGGGCGCTTAAAATAACCCTGATAGTGGCCGGAGTTGCGTTGATTCCTGTCCTTGTGGCCCCCATGCCCCGGTTCACTGCACCTTTGTCGACTGTTGTGGAGGCCCGCGACGGCAGTCTTCTCGGGGCCAGGATAGCTGATGACGGCCAGTGGAGATTTCCCCCCGGAGATCAGGTTCCGGATAAATTCAAAAAAGCCCTTCTATCCTTCGAAGACAAGTACTTCTTTTATCATCCCGGGATCAACCCGGTTGCAATGTTCCGCGCATTGATTGACAACATGCGTTCCGGTGAAATTGTGAGCGGCGGAAGCACGATCACAATGCAGGTGGCAAGGCTGTCGCGGGGGAACAAGCCCAGGACATATGGCGAAAAAATAATCGAGATATGCCAGGCCTTTAAGATGGAGATTTTCAGATCGAAGAAGCAAATACTCAGAACATACGCTGCAAATGCGCCTTTCGGAGGAAACATAGTGGGCCTTGATGCCGCTGCATGGAGATATTCCGGTAAAGCGCCTTCCGAAATCACCTGGGCTGAAGCCGCGGCACTGGCGGTTCTTCCCAATTCACCGTCGCTTGTGTATCCCGGAAGGAATCAGGAGATACTCGAAAAAAAAAGGAATGATCTGCTCAGAAAGCTTTATGAAAGGAAGTATATCGATTCGCTGACGCTCGTCCTTTCAATGGATGAACCTCTTCCGGGGGAGCCAGTCCCGCTTCCTTCCCTGGCGCCTCATCTGACGGACCTGTACTACACAACTCAGCGGGGCAGGCGGATCAGGACCACAATCGATGCATCGGTTCAGGAGCAGGCCGTCGCGATAGTCAACATGCATCAGAAGGAGCTTTCGGCAAACCTGATTTTCAATGCGGCCGCACTTATTGTGGATGTTCCTGCGGGAGAGGTTCTTGCCTATGCCGGCAACAGCACAAATGAAGGACTGGCGGATCACGGAGGCAGTGTAGATATAATCCGTTCGCTGAGAAGCACGGGAAGCATTCTTAAACCGCTGCTCTACGCGGGAATGCAGGAATCGGGAGAGCTGTTGCCGGCAAGCCTTGTACCTGACATACCAACCCGCTTTCCGGGTTTTGCACCTAAGAACTTCGATGAGACCTGGAGCGGTGCGGTGCCTGCCGATGCCGCCCTTTCGCAGTCGCTTAACATTCCGGCAGTATGCATGCTCAGAAGTTACACGCCTGGCCGATTCCTGGAACTTCTCGGAAAGACGGGATTTACAACTTTCAATAAGCCGGCTGATCATTACGGGCTTTCCCTTATCCTCGGAGGCGGAGAGACCTCACTGTGGGAACTCACCGGGGTCTATGCTTCATTGTCGAGGGTGCTGGGCAGGTATTCAAATGAGAAGAGATATGTGACAGGTGATTACCACCCTCCCCTTCTGACTCATGAGGAAGATAATGAAATGACATTGAAGGAAGATGAAAACCCGGTCCTCTCGGCAGGATCGATATGGCTTACATACGAAGCATTGAGAAAGGTAAACCGACCGGAGACAGAAGCCGGATGGCAGTATTTCTCCTCGACTCCCAACCTGGCATGGAAAACCGGCACAAGTTTCGGCTTCAGGGATGCATGGGCGGTTGGCACCACACCGCAATATGTAATAGCAGTCTGGACAGGCAATGCCGATGGTGAAGGCAGGCCGGGGCTGACCGGAGTATCGGCAGCGGCTCCTGTGATGTTCGATCTTGCCGGGATAATGAGGGAGGGCGAATGGTTTTCTCCTCCCCTGGAGTCGCTGACAGCAATAGAAGTATGCAGGGAGAGCGGCTACAGGGCCGGTCCGGACTGTCCCGACAAGGTTGAGGTATCCGCATGCATCAGCGGTCTCAGGACTGAAGCCTGTCCATATCACACAATAGTCCATCTCGACCGGAGCCGGAGCAGGCAGGTTAATTCCGGGTGTGTCCCCGAGCTGGAGATTATAAATGAGCCATGGTTCATACTGCCTCCGGCAATGGAGTATTTCTACAGGCAGAAGCACCCGGGATATAAGCCGCTTCCTCCCTATGCGCCGGGTTGTGCACCCGGCAAGAGCAGGCCGGTGATGGAGTTTATCTACCCAACAACAGGGATTAGAATCTTCATCCCCCGCGATCATACGGGGGAACTTACAAGAGTTATAGCGGAAGCTGTTCACAGGAATCCTTCAGAAAAGCTGTTCTGGCATCTTGATGAGGGATATATAACTTCCACAAAATTCATCCACCAGACAGAGATCTTTGCAGCACCGGGAAACCACAGGCTTACAATAGTGGATGAAAGCGGTAACATTGCAACCTGTTCATTTACTATAATCGCGGGAACATAATCCGATACCGTTTTTGCAGGATATAGTTACAACATTATCTTTGCCTCTATGACTACACATGGCAGAGAAGAAATATTTCCCATTGTTGATCCGGACGGCAATGAGATCTCGCGGGCTCCGCGCAGTGTGTGCCACGACGGGCTCAGCATGCTGCTCCACCCTGTTGTTCACCTCCACCTGTTCAACGACAAGGGAGAGCTGTATCTCCAGCTCAGGGCGAAGACAAAGGATCTTCTGCCGGGGTACTGGGATACATCGGTGGGCGGGCACATGGATCCGGGCGAAACGCCTGAGGAAGCCCTGAGAAGGGAAGCGCATGAGGAACTGGGACTTCAAGACTTCACATTCAGGCTGATTGACAAATACATCTGGAAATCGATCCGGGAAAGGGAACTTGTATATTCATTTACAGGCAGTTCCGAAAACATTCCTCTTATAAACAACGACGAGATCGATGACGGCAGGTTCTGGCCGTTTCAGGAGATCGCCGGCAACCTGGGGAAGAACATTTTCACGCCAAACTTTGAATATGAGTTCACGGAAGTAATTCTTCGGAATTTGCATCAATAACTTGTCACTCTACCCTTTATTTTTGCCCCCAAACCCCCTAAAGGGGCCTTGGATTCTGCAATCATTGGTTTTATCTTTATTGAATAATATAAAATACTCAACCTCCCGGATTTTAGCCCCGCTTCAGGGGGGTTGGGGGTGAAAACATTCAAACCGATTCTCCATGAAGAAGACCCTTCTGACCCTCACTTTCGCAGCAATCTTCCTGGCATGCATTTCGCAAAAACCCGTAGTTAATACAGGCCGGGTGATAAAGACCGCTTATAATCTTTCTGTCCCGCCTAAACCAATCGATCCGCAGATTGTACAGGACCAGGATGACATGACCTGGGATGATTATAGTCCGATACCCGGGAAAAACTGGGCTGATCCATCAATCGAGCCGGGGAGGAAGTTTCGTATGGCGCTTGTGGCTGTTGACTTTCCCGACCAGCCCTTTGTGATCACCTTGCCGAAGCAGTCGGAACTATTCGGAAATCCTCAGATCGATCCCGTCCTCAGGGAAGAAGTGCCTCAGTTCTATTCTGATTTCTGGCTTAAGCCATCTGATGTCAATCATGGTCAGACAATCAACGGTTACTGGATGGAACAGTCGCGGGGCAGGTTTGGCATCACTTCACTCGATGCCTTCGGACCTTACAGGATGCCTGCAAACCTATGGGAATACGGCCTCAACGAATGGGGTCAGCACGACTTCACACCCGACGGACGGCGTCCCTCAAAAAGGATGGAGCGGCATGTTGATTCTATCTGGCTGGCCGACAAGGGGGACCTTAAATCACAATATGATGCGATCCTCAGGATTTATGCAGGATATGATGAGACAGGAGTGTGGCAGGAGTTTGGAGAGATGAAGTTCCTGTCGAAAGATGACATTCCGCCTGAATGGGGAAATCCCGATACGACAAAGCCGCGCTGGGCGGCAACACGTTATGTGCCGTGGACATCATGGAAGGCGGCTCAGATGCAGTGGGGCCTTTCGTCGATACGCCAGGGAGAGAACTCCGGAACCATAACCCATGAGCTTGGCCATTATGCTTTCTCAATCGGCGACAACAACAATAACCCATATATTGAGCCATACAGGAGAGTAGGATCCGGAACATGGGACATGATGGACAGGGGTTGTTTCAACGGCCCGGGCGGACCACATATGAGGTGGGTTGTGCCTCCTACGATGGGCGCAGCTATGCCGGCCGGCCTGATGCTCCGAAACAGGATTATAAACGGTTTTCTCGACAAGGAGCAGGTGCTCACCCTGAGCAGGGAAGGTCTTGCCTTGTCGGGTCCGGTGGTGGCAACCGTCACAGCCAGGGCTGTTGAACCCCTGCCCGGATCATTCGCAGGCATTGTAGTAAGGCTCGACGGCGCTGAACCTCACGACAGGACGCCTGTTGACGATCCCGCCACGAATCCGCTGTCGCCCGGGGTGCCCAATTACGATTTCTATTCACTCGAAGTGGTTCAACGGATAGGCTACGACTCCTTTTGTCCCGACAACGGCGTGTTGCTTGCAAAGAACAAGGACAAGGAGAGCCGTAATGGCGGCCCCAACGGGTTCAACTGCTTCAACTGGGTGATTGATGCACACCCGGAAGATATAAGTATGGTTGATTACATACGGCCTGACGGGCAGAAAGTGATGAGGACAATAGCCGACTACAGGCAGCTCAATGATGCGTTGTTTCATGCCGGGCTCAATTCGGGAAGCCTTGCGGAGTGGACAGATGAGTATAACAGGCTTCATTTCTACATTATAAATCAGTTTAAGAATGAAGACGGGATTATATCTTATGACCTGGGAGTAAGGTCACTTGACGGATCGTGTCCTCAAAAGAGAGGAGTGACTGTCACCTGGTCGCAGGTTAAGAAGATCTCAGGAGAAGGGGGGTACATTCTCTTCACCGTAAAAAACACCGGTGAAGCAGCAGTTTCCGATCCCTCGCTCCATGGTCAGGACACATCGGAGTGGATTGGCAGCGACATTTACAGGATAAATGCAAAATGTGAAGGAGAAGGATGTTCGGCATCGCTTCTGAACGGATTCATTTCTCTCAGGCCGGGAGAAACAGGAGAAGTGCCTGTGTATGTTTCATTCGAAAAAGGCAAATCGCGAAAGGCCATGATCAGTCTGACAATCAGGTCGGAAAGTAATCCGGAACTGGAAATAAGCGAAACGGTTGTGATAAAAAAGTCAGCTCTGAGGAACGTCACATCGTTTTAAAATTATTACGCCCCTACGGGGTTCCAAAGCCATTTGGTTGCAATCAGGATGGGCTGCCGCCCATCCCTAAATCATTTAAGGCCTACGGCCTGAGTGGGTCCGGCAGTATCATCCCACAGCCCCGTCAGGGGTGTAATGATTTAGGGCGGGGCAACGCCCCGTC
>CAZKTX010000037.1:0-8976 GCA_964555805.1 uncultured Rikenellaceae bacterium | reverse complement strand
TCATCCCACAGCCCCGTCAGGGGTGTAATGATTTAGGGCGGGGCAACGCCCCGTCAGGTAGAACCCATCCGGTTTATCAGCCCCGTCAGGGGCGTTATATAAATGGCTGGACAACAACCCGCTCAACAGCTGTAATATGTAAAAAAAGAGTTCAATAGCTTAATTGCAAGGTCAGGAATGGGCTTTATCCAGAATATTCCCCAAAATTTCACTATCTTTATATTATATAACATTTTAAATGAGCATTACAGAAAAAATACTTGACCTTGACAATGAATTTGAGGCCAGGCTTATCGACGGGCTTCTGAAAGAGAGAGGTATTCCGCATCTGATACGGTCGTTTCACGATTCGGCCTATGACGGATTATGGCAGGCACATGCCGGCTGGGGCAGGCTGGATGCTCCCGAAGAATTCCGGGAGGAGATAATTAAGATATACAATGAGATGTCTCCGGCTGACGAAATGCCTCACGACAACGAGATGCTTCCGGAAGCTTAATCTTCTTCCTCTTTCTTCTTCTTCCCCGAAAAGACTCCCTTTTCAAGTCCTTTTATAACAAGCAGGTTTAGTCCACCGATAATCACCATTCCGACAATCAGCAATCCGTATGAAGTTTTCCAGTTTCCCTCGCCGCCTGTCATCATTGTCCATTCCGACATCCCCCCTATGCTGGCCAACAGTGTCAGCGGCATGAATACAGTGGTGATTAGAGTCAGCCGCTTCACTGTTGAATTTGTCTCGAGCGACATCTGAGTCATCTTGTTGTTGAGCAGAGATGTATAGAGCTCCATAAGACTTGTCTCAATTTCACGGTATGTCTCGGTAAGCTCGAAGAATTTTGAAAGGTGGTCATATATATCCCTGAACGGCACTACTGATTTCTCAGGAATGAAAGGGCAATCGAGGCGGTTGATCTTGACAAGTATTTCACGTTCGTGGTAAAGGCTTTTCCTTAGCATCACAAGGTCTCTCCGCAGATGGATCAGCTGCATGGGCTGAAAGGCTGAGACATCTTCCATCAGTAGGTCCTCGGCCTCTTCAAGCTCATCCTCCATAGTGTCGAATGAACTGTATTTCTGGTCAACAAGGAAGTCGAGCACCTTGTGAAGCAGCATGGCGGGACTCGTTTTCGCATTCTGGGTATCATGTTCCACAAGCTCGGCAACGTTTTTTAGCGGCCGCCTGTTTTCCGAATTGTGCCCGCTGACAGTTATGAGAAAATTCTTCCCAATGAAGAAATTTACCTCATCTGTGTAAAGGGTTCTGTCCTCATAGCTGAAGGCATTGAACAGAATGAAAGTATTATTCGGGAAGTGTTCGATCTTCGGAACCTGTTTATCGTCAAAGCAGTCCTCCACCGACAGCGGGTGAATTCCAACAAGGTCGATAAGATTATTCAGGTCATCTTTCCGGGGCTGGTAGTAATTCAGCCATATAAAACCTCCTTCCCTCAGGGCCGTAACTGCTTCAGCGAGTGATTCGACTCCGTAAAAGAGGCCTGACTGTGAAAAATGATAAAACTTTGATTCTGACATTGGATAAGCGTTTATTGAAATAGCCGGAGTCCGGTGATCGCCTTTGAAAAATAAAATCCAAATTACAACAAAATCAGATATGAGGGACATTTAAAAGAAGTAGTTATTGTTAACAAATTAACAAAGCTCTTACCCACAATCCCCATGACGTTTTACCCCCAACCCCCCAGGGGGGGCTAAGATCCTACAATTATTCAACATTCTTCTTTCCATTGATACTACGAAATATTTTAATTCTTCAAGCCCCCCCTGGGGGGTTTGGGGGTGGATTTCAGAACCCCACAGAGGGATTTGGGGGTGGATATTGAAGCACCCTGGGGGGTTTGGGGGTGGATTTTAGAGCACCACAGAGGGGTTTGCGGTGCTGTGCTTTTTTTACTACTTTTACCACATATTGACCCTGACCCATCATGCCTGACCCTGCATCCAGCAAAGCCCTGTTTATTCTTAATCCGAATTCAGGAATCCCTCCTGTAAAGTTCTTTGTATCAGAAGAACTTAAAAGACGAAGGGATGAACTGTCCTGGTACAAGTCGCTGAGTGTCGATGAGTCCGGAACACTTATTAAAAACAACTTCGATAAATACAGAATTTTCATTGCTGCCGGCGGCGACGGCACAGTTCACACTATAGCAGCAAGACTTGCAGGAACCGGGAAACTTCTCGGGGTTCTGCCGATCGGATCGGGCAACGGGTTTGCCAGGGAACTTGGATTCAGGCCGAATGTAAGGTCGCTGCTGAAGGATATCGAAAGGAACGAGTGTTTCGACATAGATATGCTGACAATTAATGATGACCTCTGCCTGAATGTTGCCGGAGTGGGTCTCGACAGTTTCGTCGCCCACTCTTTCGACAAGCTGGGTACGCGCGGTTTCTGGTCGTATGTGTGGGTCACAATCGGGAATTTTATTCGTCTCCGCCCTTTCCATGCAGAAATCAGGATTGAAGGAGAAGAAACAATATCGGAGGAACTTTTTGTACTTGTAACGGCCAACACAAGGCAGTTCGGAAACTATGCCTTCATAGCTCCCGAAGCGGTTCCCAACGACGGGATGCTCGATATTGTCATGCTTCTGCCTTTCCCGAAAATTCTCTTTCCGGTTTTTATCTACAGGCTATTTGCTAAGAAACTGAACCGGTCAAAGTACTACAGGCATATCAGGACTGACAAGGAAGTGACTGTCAGTACACCGGAAACAAGGTTTCATATCGATGGTGAGCCGGTTACAATAAGGGGTGATATAAGGATAAATGTAAGGAAGAATGCCCTTAAAGTACTGAAGACAAAACATAATAAGTTCGCTTAAAAGAATTTTCTTGCGGGCTTGGAACTCACGACTGTAATGCGGTAATAAATGCCGCTAAGTCGCAAAGACACAAAGAATCGCTAAGTGAATTTATTAAGATTTCGACCGTATACTACGATAAAATAATAACAAGACATCAATAAAATAACCTGACAATGAGAAAGATTGTATTGCTGATAATTCTGATTGGGGCTGCTGTCCGGATCACGGCCCAGACACCTGAAGTTTTTGGTTCACGACGGGTGGCTCTTCCGAACGGGTGGCACCTGACACCTGCAGGTAAGGTGCTTCAGCTCGGGGATCTGCCCCTCAACATTGCCGTTTCCCCCAACGGGAAGCTGGCCGCCGTAACCAACAACGGGCAGAGCACCCAGATGATCCACCTGGTGGATTTAAGAAAGGGAATTGTTACCGACTCCGTCATCATAGGCAAATCGTGGCTGGGCCTGGCATTTTCAGACAATGGAAAAGCCCTTTATGCATCGGGCGGTAACGATAACTGGATTATTAAATACAAAATCCGCAAGAAAGAACTCATCAATACAGATACAATCAGGATCGGCAAGCCATGGCCAGAGAGGATCTCAATAGCCGGTATTGCACTCGACGACAAAAAGAAAGTGATCTATGCAGTAACAAAGGAAAACAATATGCTCTATGCAATCGATCTTATAACAAAGAGCATCATATCGCAGACTCCCCTTGGAGGCGAAGGTTATACATGCATCCTCTCACCCGACAGAAAAACACTTTACGCAACGTGCTGGGGATGTGACAAGGTTGTGATGTTTGATACATACACCCAGAAGATAAGCGGAACAATCAATGTTGGTGACAATCCCAACGACATGTGCATCACAGCTGACGGGAACTGGCTTTTTGTGGCAAACGCCAACGACAACAATGTCTCGGTGATTGATACAAGGGCCCGACGGGTTGTCGAGACGCTCAACTCGGCTCTTTATCCCGATTCCCCGAGCGGATCGACAACAAACGGAGTCGCTCTGAGCAAGGATGGGAAGACCCTGTATGTCGCGAACGCCGACAATAATTGTCTTGCTGTCTTTGATGTTGCATTACCGGGAAGAAGCAAGGGAAAGGGTTTTATTCCGACAGGCTGGTATCCCAGCAGTGTACGCGTTTCGGGAAACAGGATACTTGTAACTAACGGTAAAGGGATGACATCCCTTCCCAATCCTTATGGCCCCAATCCTGCACGCAGCGGTGATATTGTTGTCCATCACGAAGGTGAAAGGGATCAGATAATAAAGGTGCAATATATAGGAGGCCTGTTCAGGGGTACAATGAGTATTATTGATCCGCCCGATGAAAGAATGGCCGGTGTTTACTCGAAGGCCGTATATGCAAATACCCCCTATTCGAAGGAGACCGAGCTCAGTTCCGAGGGAGAGGCAGGCAATCCGGTACCCCGGAAGGTCGGAGATCCTTCTCCGATAAAATATGTGTTTTACATAATCAAGGAAAACCGTACTTACGACCAGATTCTTGGTGATATCCCTGAAGGGAATGGTGATCCCAATCTGACTCTGTTCGGAGAGAATGTAACTCCGAATCACCATGCAATTGCAAGGGAATTTGTACTTCTGGATAATTTCTATGTAAACGGCGAAGTAAGCGCTGACGGCCACAATTGGACAATGGGAGCCTATGCGACCGATTATCTTGAAAAAAACTGGCCCACAAGCTATGGCAGCAGGGGCGGCGACTATGCGGGTGAAGGAGCCAGAGAAGTTGCAAACAACAAGGTCTTCTTCTGGGACATGTGCAGGCAGAACGGAGTGAGTTACCGTACCTATGGCGAGTTTGTAAGCGATGGCAAGCCCACGCTGGCAGTTCTTCAAAACAATTATTGCCGCGATTTCACCGAATGGGATGAATCGGTAAGGGATACAACCCGCTTTTTCGAGTGGAAGCGCGATTTTGACTCACTGCTTGCAATCAATGCTGTTCCGCGGTTCAACACAGTCCGCTTCATAAACGATCATACACAGGGACTGAGCCTTGGGAAGCCAACACCGTTTGCCCATGTGGCAGATAACGACCTTGCACTGGGAATGTTCGTTGACTATCTGAGTCATAGTCCGATATGGAATGAGACCCTTATAATCTCGGTGGAGGATGATGCACAGAACGGTCCCGATCATGTCGATGCCCACAGGAGTGTTGCCCTTCTTGCCGGAGGGTTTGTGAAAAAGGGATTCGTCGATCACACACCCTATACAACCACGTCGCTTCTACGAACAATGGAACTTGTACTTGGCCTTCCGCCGATGACGCAGTATGATGCAGCCGCAAACTCCCTCTGGAGATGCTTTAACACCGTATCAGGCCATCCTGCATACAAATACAGGCCCGCAAATATTGACCTGAATGAAACGAACACCGGCCAGAATAAATGGCAGGCCCTTAGTGAGACATTTGATTTCAGCAACGAGGACAGGGTGAACGATTTCGATTTCAACGAGGTAATATGGCGATCGGTGAAGGGACTTGATTCACCGTGTCCGCCTTCAGTAAGGGCTGCTTTTCTTGCGACAGAAGCCGAGGATTAATTCCCCTTCTTCTGTATCCTGCCGGCAGGGCAGCAAACCCCGCTGCAGGTATCAGCTTTTATTACCGGAGCCATCCTGAACTCAGGGTCCTTCACCATTCTTACACGGATTCCCGTATTTGTAACTATAAGCGGGAGCATTGTATATGTCTTGTATCCCTGGCATGAAAAGATGAGAGAGGAACCATCCGGCACCTTGCTTATTGAGAATCTACCCCTTTCATCAGTCGTAGAGAAGGTTGTCGACTTTGATACAAGCACCCTCACTCCCTGAAGCGGATTGCCTTCCTCGTCAACTACAATGCCGCCGGCCTGCTTCTGAATTGAAGCAGAGAGCGGCTCAACAACTGTCCCGGGCTCTGCCTGCCTGAAATAATTGTATTCCGGACTACGGAACCCGAATAAGGTAAGAGCAAGAAACGGGCACAGAAAGAGCAATTTCAGTTTCCTGAAAGAAGAAACATCTGATTTAAGCATTGTATCGAATCTTATTTGTTTCACCGTCTTACTGCATCAAAAACTGCAGTAATCATAAATAGCAAAATCCCTGCCAGATAACCCGGCCAACAAAAAACGACAGGTCGGATGATTACTCCTTCTTCTTTTTCTTTGTGCCGGTTTCATTCCTTGTGACATCGATCAGCTCCTGCAACTCATTCATTGACAGGTCCTTTTCTTTAGCAAAACACGAAGCGAGCGCCGGGAATGAACTGTTGAAATAGCCGTCAAGAAGTCTGAACAGTTGTTTTTTCGAATATTCTTCCTTCGTCACAACCGGATGGTAAAGATGGGTGTTACCATAGGCTTTGTGGCCTACATAACCTTTTCTTTCAAGAACCCGGACAACAGTTGAAACAGTATTCCGGGCCGGACGGGGTTCCTCGAATTTTGTACGGATATCCTTGACAATGCCAGTCTTCATATCCCAGAGTATCTGCATTATCTCTTCCTCTGCCCTTGTAAGTGGTTGGTTTTTAGGTTTTCTTCTCATATCGGATCGGGTTTGGTTTTCAATCAGTCAATCAAACAGCTTAGGTTCCCGGAGCTTTTCTCCGGAATCTGATTATATGCAAATATACAACTATCACAATAGTTGCGCAACTATTTATCAAGAAAAAAGCCGGAAGACCGAAGACGGAAGAAAAAAACGCACGACGCAAGACGCACGACGCAAGGCAGAAAGACAGGCTGACTGCCAACTGCATTCTGCCAACTGCCGACTTTCCCTGTGCCCTGTGCCTTTTGCCCTGCGCCCTGTGCCCTGCGCCCTGCGCCGCATACTCGTTCCGGGTATCTCACACCACTTATTTCATAATCACCCCCAGATCAATATATTTTCCTAACTTGCATCATTATCCCTATGAAGAAAACCTTATTATATATTATTCTGCTGCTGCAATTGATTGCAATAGCCGGATGCAGGAACCGTAAGGCCTCCGCTGTTGCCGGTGAACCCGGTCATGAGGAACTTATGAAAAACTGTTCCCGGATTGAAATGAACGGGTGGATCAATATTAAACTTGAAGGAAGCCCTGAGGCAATAGGGTATCAGCACGGATATTTGCTTGCGGATGAGATAGTGGACCTGAGGGGGGCCATGTCGATGCTGAATGCAAGGACCACAGGGAAGGACTGGTACTTTTTCAGGGATGAGTCGGAGATTATGTTCTGGGACAATATCCCTGAGGAGTATCAGAAGGAGATTGACGGTATTGTAAAGGGAGTAAATAAAAAGAAGGGAGAGGGCACTATCGACAGGAAAGATGTACTTGCAATGAACTCGATACTCGAGATGTCGTGGTATTACATTCCCTGGCTCGAATCTGGAGGCAATCCAGATTCTCCCGATCCGGTACCTCCGGGGCACTGCAGCGCCATTGCGGCCACAGGTTCGTGGACTACGGACGGGCAGATTGTGATGGCCCACAACGCGTGGGTTGAATATGTAATCGGACAGCGCTGGAACATTATCCTCAGCATAGTCCCTGAGACAGGTCACAGCATCATAATGGATGCCCTTCCGGGTTTCATTCACAGCGGCGACGATTTCGGAATAAACAGCGCTGGTCTTATAGTCACCGAAACAACAATCACCCAGTACAGGGGATTTGACCCGACCGGCACTGCGGAGTTTGTAAGGGCCCGGGAGGCGATCCAGTTCGCCTCGTCGATAGAGGAATGGGTTGCCGTGATGAAGGAAAACAACAACGGAGGCTATGCAAACGACTGGCTTCTGGGCGACATCCGTACCGGTGAGATAGCTCGATTCGAGTTCGGACTCGAGAACCAGTTCCTGGAACGTACAAAAGACGGTTGTTTTACAGGGGCCAACTACCCGGTTCACGACAAGCTTATCAGGGAAGAAACCACTTACGACTCCACTGTGATGAGCACATCACCCAATGCCCGGAAGCTGAGATGGAGACAGCTGATGAGTGCTAACAGGGGAAAGATAGATGTCGGACTTGCAATGAGTTTCATGAGCGATCATTACGATACCTGGCGGAAGGAAGAAAAGCAAACCGGACTTACACTGTGCGGACATATCGATAAGGATGAGGCCGGATCTCCCGACATGGGATGGGGTCCATTCACCCCTGCCGGTGCGGTTCAGGCCAAGGCGACCGACAGCAAACTGGCTTCCGGAATGCAGTTATGGGCTATCATGGGCCATCCCTGCGGTACACCTTTTGATGCAGAAGAATTTCTGTCCGGACACCCTGAATTCAGCTACCAGAAAGATTTCCTGAGGAACATGCCTTCGGGGGAATGGACATTGTTCGGGGAATAAATCCGGTTCCCATTTTTGTTTACCTCCCACCTCGCTAAAAGTCAGGTGGACAATTCTGCCAGTTGAGTCTACCCCCCTGCCCCCAGAAATGTGAATCATTCTGCCAGTTGGGTCTACCCCCCTGCCCCCCTAAAGGGGGGTTATGTCGCTGATTATTTTGAGTATAGTAACTTGAACCTCATCCAGATTTTCAAATATCTGTTCGTTGGTGAACCTCAGAATTTTTATGCCGAATTTCTCTAGTTCATAAGTTCTTCCTTAATCATATTCCCTCATTTCAGCGCTTAAGTGAATTTCACCATCGACTTCTATTGCAAGCTTGAGCTCATGACAATAGAAATCCAATACGAAAATGTCAACCGGGTGCTGCCGTCGGAATTTGACTCTAAATATTCTTTTATCTTTCAGTCTTTTCCACAGGATCTTTTCAGCATCGGTCAAATTTTTCCGCAGAGCATGTGCCATCTCAAAAGTGTTCCTGCTGGCAGCATAGAACATATTTCTTTCAACCACTCTCGATCTCATAAAAAAGAATTCAATGCAGCGAAAATCAAATCTAAGAAATCTCCATATCAAAACATAATAAACTGTTTTGATTTGTGATGTACAATCTCCTATGGCATTGTATTTCTGGTTCTTAAGCCCCCCTTTAGGGGGGTTGGGGGGTAGAACAAGCATGGATGACAAACAATCTTCAGGGGTCCCGAAAGCTATTGGTTGGGGGGTAGAACAAGCATGGATGACAAACAATCTTCAGGGGTCCCGAAAGC
>CAZKTX010000036.1:15025-24613 GCA_964555805.1 uncultured Rikenellaceae bacterium | reverse complement strand
ACCAAGCGCCCCGGGAATAAGCCTTACAACAGAATCTATTATTACTGCGGCCGGGATTTCTCCGCCTGATAGCACATAGTCGCCTATCGATATCTCACTTGTTACAAGATGCTCCCTTATCCTCTGGTCTATCCCTTTATAGTGGCCTGCAAGGATAATTATGTTATTCTTAAGCGACAGCGCGTTGGCTTTCTTCTGTGTAAGCTTCTCCCCGTCGGGCGAAGTATAGATTATCTCCTCATACTCCCTTTCTCTCTTCAACTCCTCAATTGCCCTGTAAACCGGTTCAATCATCATTACCATTCCGGCTCCGCCTCCAAAGGCATAGTCGTCGACACTTTTATACCTGTCGGTGGCATATTCGTGAAGGTTGATAATATTTATCTCCACAAGCCCCTTGTCCCTGGCTCTCTTTACAATCGACCAGTTCAGCGGGCTGTGAAGCAACTCAGGAAGTACTGTAAGAACATCAATTCTCATTCAATTTTGTTTGCTCAAAATTAATTAAAAAGCACAGAATCGAAGTATTAAAATCCACCTGTCAGGAGAAAGTTGAAATCTGTGCTTAAAATGAGTTTGGTAAGTGTGTTGTTACGCGATTGCATGCTTAAAAATTCCCCCGATAGATGAAGGTCAAAAAAGTGTTAAAAGTACGCATCAAGATATTGAAGGATGCCAATGACTTCATTATTAGTCTTGAGTTGCCCTGATACACTATTCCTCAGATACTTTCTGATGACATCAGATTTATCCGGATATGCTTTGCAAAGGGAATGACCGTTGATTTTTTTAAATTCTGATAACCTGGAATCAGATCTGATGAAATATACAGGCTGATCAATGTAGATATCCCTCATCGCAATCTTACCATTGACCGTATAATTTTCCTTACGTAAAAAATACTTCGAATTGTAAATGAATAACTTGATCTTGTTAAAACCGATTTCCTGCAGGAAGCAAAGTGTTGAATCGCCTGCAAAGTCCTTCCTGATTTTCATTCTCCTGAAGAATACAGCTGTGTCACCCCTGAAATTATCGAAACGAAATCCTTTGACTGATTCCTTATCCACCTTTATAACATTATTCATGACCGGTTCCTTCCAGAACAGTTCATCGGTCAAACCATTGTATCTCAGATAGACATTACTGATTTTGTCACCGGTTTCAAGCAAAAGCTCACCCAAAATCCAGTCCGGATTAAGGTAAGTATTGGATTGCAGATCTCCTGAATATAATTCACCAACAACATATTGATAAGGGATTTGCTGAATCCCTGCAGGCTCGTTCTGCATCACCTGTCCTGATAACCGGGCAGCGATCAGAAAAAGAGCTGATATGATGATATATTTGATTTTCACCGGACTATTTTGTTTTTACTGTTATTGATGCAGAACCTGAAACCGGCAGTCCTTTTTTCGTAATACCCTGAATATTAATAATATAATCACCCTGAATATCCGAGGTAAAAACCATAAATTCCAGTTTGCTCCCTGACGGTCTGAAATCCGGTTCCCAGAAAAGGACATATCTGAGATCGGGAAAATGTGAAGGAAGGCCTGAGGGACTGAAATACTTTGGTTTAGTAAAAGAGACACTTTCATCAGGTTGCATTTGTCTGACCGGTTGTGACAAACTGATGTTTTTTATTGCATCTTTCCTGCTTGCCACGTTAAGCATCCCATTGAAATATAATCCGTTGAAATACCTGACATTTGGAACGGTTTCGATATATCCGATATCATTTGAGCCAAGTTCAATGATCTGATTCACATTGTCGACCGGCACTCCATCGAGGAAAATAAGTGGTTCTTCATCCGAAAGAATCTGAGACTGGAGAGAGGGATAGCCCGAGGAATATGAATTGTTGGATTTCCTGACCCTCAGACCTGGGATGATCTCCCTGGATAATTCGACAAAATCTTTCAGCTCAATGTAATCTGACGGATAGATAGCAGGATAATTTTTAAAATATACCCGGGGAGGTGCATGATTTGACCTGAAGGATTCAATTGTATCAGGCTTGACATCTGATCCATAATATCTTGCAACCTGACCTGTCTTAATTGTGTTTATAATGAACTCCCTGACAAAAAGCCTGTTATAATCCTGCGGAGGCCGGAAAGGGTCCCTGATGGCATATTTTGAATCAAGGATGATTTGAGCATTTGCCCTGCTCCTGAGCTTCAGATAAATCTCTTTGCCTTCATACCAGGGATTCAGGTACATGCAGAATTTACCCGATGAGTCAGTCATTGTGTATTGAAGATTCGGAAAGGTATCTGTTGCCGACACAAATATTGTATGGCTTTTCAGTTGTGATAATGATTTTGTTCCAGTCTTTTTTGGGCCTTGTGTCTCTGAAACAATTCCCTGAATCACAGATCTGCCGGATTCCATTTCGTAAGTAAAACCAGGGTCATTGTAATTTTCCTGGCTTTGACCTTTCGGGTGATCAGAGAAGAAATCCGTAATTAACGGAACAGGTTGTGAAAAATCGACGACCTGGCTGACAGAAATTGAGAGGGATGAAATTTCATTTACCGGAATCTCATCCGTCTCAATTGTAAATGTGATGCTGTCTCTTCTTTTATAAATGCTCTTGTCTGTCAGGACTCTAAGATTCCGGAGCACCGGCGTTGAAGCAACTGACCTTTCATTTTCGCCTGAAGATTGAGGTTTTTTTTCTGAGAAATAGCCGGCATCGTCATCAAACCTATTTGCAATTATTACTTCTTTAGTAAAGATTGTTTCCGGATTGTTTCGCATGAAGTTTGTGAAGCAGGCTATCTGATAGAATCCGGTTGTTAATGTGTCGGCCAGCTTAATCGAGCCAAACGACACTCCATCCTTGATTTCAAGCCTTGAATGCGAAATGACTTCAGATTTCTCATTCCGGATTATTAAGTAAGCGAACCTGCTTGAACCAGAACCCTCAGATTTCAGGTACATTTTGTAGTAAATGTTATCTCCTGCCAGGTAAAAATTCCGGTCTGTATGAAGATAAACCGTTTCGGATTTCAAAAAACCGGAAGCCGGATTTTCCGTAACCGGATATCCGGGAATTAACATAAGAAATATTACTGCAACAAGATTCGTCATTTCGCAATTCTTTAATCACCGGTCTAATATATCCAGAAAGGAGGTTTCTCATTAACCTGACAACCATCCGGGACGACCGGGTTAACCCGGGGTATCCGCCTTACCGGGACCTGATCGGTCGAAGGATTCCTGAGGCCGACATACCAGGCTGTCTGACTTAATGCAGAGACTTCAAAAAAACCCAGCACCGGTTTTTCGGGATCAGTAATGCATCTTACATTACCCTCCATTCTGACTGAAATCGGGTCAAAAAGTTTGCCCTCAGCAGTGATCTGGTCTTTGATCCTTTTATAGTACAGATAAGCATCGTCATTCAGGGTGTACAGGTCTATATACATAACCCTTCCTGTAATGTTGTATAAATTTCTCTCACCTGTCGGTATGCCTTCTGAGGCAATATTCGCCTGGTAATTCCCCGGCCAATACACTATTCCCTCCATATATGACAGGTTATCAACAAAGTAAATTGATTGATTCTCAATTGAGCTTGCGCTCTTGTCCGGAGGGGAAGCTAATACAAGATCCTTAACCGGATTATCCAGCTGCCAGCAATAAAACATATATAATGGCGGATCGATATTTGGCGGCGGGAAGTATAATCCATATGTATAAAATTTTAACAGTTCCACGTCAATCCTGAATTTTGGAAGTTCAGTTTTTCCCCCAACTATATTCAGAAGTATTTTAGCGCCGGTCAGCTTCTTTAAAACCTGGTTAAACTTGCTTATATATTGCTGATAATCATTAACCGCATATACTGAGTCCGGCTCGTATTCAGTTTCCATCTTCTGCGGAGTCGATTCATAAACATCCCCGCCAGGTGTGGCAATTTTTAAAACGTATGAATCTCCGGGTTTTGCCGTGAATTCTGAAGATTCAGAAACATAATTTCCATTATCCGTTTCCCTGAAGAAAATCTCTGAACCCTTATTATCTGTTACTGATACAATTGCGTCTCTTAATGCTTCTTTTTCACCTGAAGAGTAGAATTGAGATGAGTAGCCAAGTTTAATATAATGCCTGTCTGCCCTGTTTGTTATCAGACCGTCTACAACAAGAATCTTTTCATTGTTATCCAGTTTGGCAGTATATGGTTTGTAACAGGAAACCATCAGTATGCCTGTAAGTACAATCAATATCCTGGTTTTTATTTTCATCAGAAGGAAAAGTTATAGGTCAGGGTCGGCAATGGCCTGCCGATTATGTAAAGCATATAAGTATCATAAATCCGGTATTGGCTGTCAACCATGTGTTCCTCTTTCTTGTAAAATACAGAATAGGGATTCCGGCGGCCATATAGGTTGATTACGGAAAGCGTCCAGCTCCCCTTGTACGATTTTTTGATTTTAAGTGATTTATCGTAGGTTATGGATACGTCAAGTCTGTGATAATCAGGTAACCTGTATTTATTCCTGTCGGAAAAGTAAATCAACTGATATCCCCTGTAGTCATATTTAAGTTCTGGAAGTGTAACGGGTCTTCCGCTGCTGTAATTAAAAGTGCCTGCAAGCCGCCAACGTCGGGAGATGTGATAATTGAGGTTTATAACAAGATTATTCGGTTTGTCAAAGTTTGAAGCAAAGACACTGTTCCTGTTGATCTGTTCTTCCTTATAGAGTCCGGTAGTTCTCTGAAGCGACCTCGAGAATGTATAACTGATCCAGCCCGTTATGGCTCCGGTGTTTTTCTTTAGATATACTTCCGCACCGAAATTACTGCCTCTTGCATTTATCAGTGAACTTTCGATGTATGGATTAAGCAGAATCACTGCACCATTCTTATAATCGATTGAGTTTGTAATCCGCTTGTAATAAACCTCTAAGGATGTTTCTATTGCATTATCTCCGAAATTTCTGAAATATCCGAGAGCAATGTGATCAGCTTTCAAAGGTTCATTATGTTCTGAGCTTAATTTCCAGATATCGCCCGGAGTCATTACTGAAGTGTTCGACACAAGGTTGATGAACTGATGGATCCTGTTATAACTAAGTTTAAGTGATGATCTGTCTGACAGGCTGTATCTGACCGATAATCTTGGCTCAAAGCCGGCATAGGTTTTTATGATCTTACCTGAGGCATGATAAAGCGAATCGATAACCGAAGCAGGAGAAAGGGGAAGACCAGGATCGTAGATATAGGAATTGTGAGGTCCCAGATAATTGTACACAGGAATCCTCAGCCCGGCATCAGCCGATATTTTTTCTGTTATTGGAAAATTGTCACTTAAGTAAAGAGCGCTTTCAAGTGCCTGTTCTTTCTGTAATGAAAATGATTTAACTTTCGAAGCGATGCCAACAGGATTTATTTCTCCGGGCATAATCCTGTAAAGGGCGCTGTTAAGGCCGAATTCTATTTTGTGACTGCCGGACGGGAACCATGAGAAGTTCATTTTAAGATTGTTATACCACAGTTCCGTGTTGATTCTGTAAGCTTCACGGGGGCGAAGCGTGTCAGATTCTTCAATATTGTAATTGTAATTGCTGACACCCGCTAAAAGGTTAAAAAACAGGTTGGAAGAAAATGTATGTTTCCACCTGGCTGATGCAAGGAAGTTATCATACTGATATTTAGTGTATTTTGAGAATCCGAATTTGTCAAAGCTGTAATATGCAAACAAACTGATTTTGTTGAGTTGGTTTATATTATATGTAAGACCGGAATTGATGTCATAGAAATTTGCTGAACTGTTCATCAGGTCAACATCGGGTACTTTATGAAGCAACCAGTTTGAGTAAGAGGTCCTGGCGCTTATCAGAAAGGATCCTTTATCCTCAGCCAGTGGAGTTTCTATATATATACGGCTGTCAATGAGACCGATCCCTCCTTTTACACTGGTCTCGTTCTGATTTTCAGGCCCAAAGGTCATTTCAAGTACCGATGATGCCCTCTCCCCGAATCTGGAAGGGATTCCTGCTTTATACAATGTCAGCCCTGAAATGCCATCTGAATTGACAACTGATGTAAGACCAAAGAGATGTGATGGATTAAACAGGGGAACATCCTCAAGGAGTATCAGGTTCTGATCGGCGCTTCCGCCACGGACATTGAAACCTGTACCAAATTCACCGATCGTCTGGACACCAGGGAGAAGAGTTATGCTTTTTATTACATCATTTACACCCATCGACATTGGAAGCTCTTTAACAGACAATGCATCAAGCTTAACATAGCTCATCTGTGTTCCGGAGATGTTTATGTCGGGTCTCTCAGCTGTAACAACAACTTCATCAAGTTTTATCGATTCAGGGTAAATCGTCAGACTTATATGTCCATTGCTGAACAGCTGCACTTTACGGATAAGTTCGTCATAACCTATAAAGGAAATTCTCAGCGAATGAGAGCCGGCAGGAAGGGTTATATGGAATTCTCCGTTTTTATCAGTATTTGCACCGGTCTTCAGCCTGTCACAAAAGACCGATGCCCCAGGTAATGGACTGCCGTTTGAGCCATCGGTGATCTTTCCGGAAAGTGTTACCCTTGAATACTTGCCTGATTCAAGTGGATTTCCAATTCTTATAAGGTCCGGATCTTCCTGTTCGTCAGTTCCGGAAACCTCCGGTGTTATTGGTGTGAAAAAGAAGGAAACAGAATCGATTGTAATTATTGAGTAATCCGTTTCTGCTTCGAGCCGTTTAAGTACCTGAGAGAGTTTTAGTTGAATCAGGGAAGAATTGAAGACCCGCATTTTGAACCATTCAGGTTTGTAAAACAGACTGATGTTGTTTTTTGACTGTATCTGGTTTGCGAGCTCCTCAAAGGTGATGAATTGTACCTTACTGATTTCCTGAGAATGAGTTATATTTGAAATTAACAGAAATACAAGGCAATTAATAAAAACGAAAAACTTCATCCTCTTAATAATCAGATCAGTAACTCCATTCATACTTGCATGAATGTCACCCTTGGGCTGCAAATTTCATGCCATCGCCAGACTTTTTGTAGCTTAAAAATCTGATTATTATTCGGTTCTTATTGAGCTTGCCGGATTTGTTATTGCCGCCTGGTAAGCCTTGTAGCTTATTGTTATAAACGTGATTGCGACTGTAAGCAGCGCCGCAAGAACAAGGATCGGTATGCCGATATTTGTCCTGTAAATGTAATTCTCAAGCCAGTTGCTCATGAAATAGTATGCCACAGGCAACGCAATCAAAATCGATATTCCAACCAGGATAAGGAAATCCTTCGAGATTAGTCTTACAACAACTCCCTCACTGGCGCCGAATACCTTCCTTATTCCTACCTCCTTGGTCCTCTGCTCAACCATGTATGAGGCCAGCCCGTATAATCCAAGACAGGCGATCAGGATTGCAAGTATTGTAAAAATTGTGAATATCTTTCCTCTTTTTTCATCGGCCTCAAACTGCCTGTTGAATCTTTCCTTAAGGAAAGTGTAGGAATAGGGCTGGTCAGGAAGTACCTCCTTCCACGTCTTCTCGATGAAACTGAGTGTCTGTTCCATATTATTGCCGCTGAGCTTCACATATAAAATGTTGTTCGATTCCCGGTACACAAGCATCAGTGATTCAATTTCATTATACATGCCCGTCTGATGGTAGTCAGCCATTACACCTATTACCCTGGCCTTGATTGCGGTTCCATCGCCGAGTTCAACCTTCTTGCCGATCGGTTCGCTCCAGGCCATTCTTTTTGCAAGCGTCTCATTTACAACTACTCCTGTAAGAGTGTCAGATGGCATGTCCTGGCTGAAATCGCGTCCATTCACAATTTTTATCTGGAGGGCATCAACAAAGTCGTGATCGACAACTGTAAAGTTAATACCCCGCTGAGCCATTCCCTGGTCGGTTTCCATATTGAAAATGACCTTGCCTGAACCTTCACCTATCGGGGTATTAGTCGATGTAACAAATTTTATGTCCTCATTTTTCAGAAGCAGTTGTTTCAGAACCGGATACTTTCTGATCATCTGCTGGTTGTTGAGCTGAAGGGAAAGTACATTCTCCTGGTTGAATCCCTGATCTTTTTCCTTAAGGAAATTCAATTGCCTGAATACAACCATAGTGCATACTATCATGGCAACAGAGATCGTGAATTGAATTATCACGAGTATCTTACGGAAGAGAGCTCCGGCTGATCCCTGTGTAATCTCCCCCTTAAGCACCGTACCCGGACTGAATCTTGAAAGAACAAATGCAGGATAGCTGCCGCCGATGATGCCGGCAACGATTATGACCATTAATATTGATATCAGAACAACAGGACTGGTAAGAATTCCAATGTCAAATGATTTTCCCGCCAGGGTGTTGAACCGGGGTAAAAGAATAAGCAACAGTATAATGCTTATTATCAAAGAAATAACCGTTAGCAGTACTGATTCGGACAGGAACTGCAGTATCAGAAGCGATCGCCGCGATCCCACCACTTTCCGCAGACCCACCTCCCTGGCGCGTCGGGTTGATCTCGCCGTTGCCAGGTTCATATAGTTCATCGCGGCAATTAGCAGGAGGAAAACTGCCACTATTGCGAATATGTAGACATATGAAATGCTTCCCGTGGGTTCAGGTTCGTTTGCATTTGTTGAATAGAGATGGATCTTTCTTATTGGTTCAAGTATGTACTCAATGTTAATGTTCAATGGTCCGAAAATTGACTTCATATGGGCTTCGTACATCCCCTGGATTTTTGTCTCGAAAGCTGTTGGGTTAAGTCCTTCCGGCAATAAAAGATATGTAAAGACCCCGAAGTTTCCCCAGCTGCCAAGCTCCTTCGGCAGGTTATTCCTGGCAGCCAGCGCATCAAAACGAAAATGGGAGTTTGAGGGAACATCTTCAATCACACCTGTTACTTCATAAGTATTGCTGCCCTCCGTGAGTATTTTTCCTATCGGATCGGATTTTCCGAAATACCTTCCTGCAGCCGTCTCGGAAAGAACAATCTTGTTCGGATCCCTGACTGCCGATTTTACTTCCCCCTTTATTACCTTGTACGTAAAGATGTCAAATACAGTGGAGTCGGCATAAAAGAAGTCCTCTTCGATATATTCCTTATCCTCGAATTTGTAAGCTGCCCTGGGCATGTTAATAAACCGGGTGAATGACTCCACTTCCGGATAATCGCGGGCTACCTGTGGTCCGAAAGGGATCTGGGCAACATTCCATGTGAACTGATCATCAGTTTCGGTAATTGTCGAAGATACCCTGAAAATCCTTTCGGCCTTCTCATGATACCGGTCATAACTCAACTCATCCGATACATAAATAATAAGGAACAGAGCGCTCGTGATTCCAAGTGTCAGTCCGAGCACATTCAAAAGGCTGTATCCTGCATGCTTTCGGATATACCTTACAGTTGTTTTGAGCAGATTTCTGAACATAGTGTTTCCTGGGTTGAACTTTACCTAATAAAAGTAAACTATTTTTTTCGTTCATTAAGATGGCTAACCGGTTTTTTTAAAAAAATTCTCTCCTGGCAGCCCGGATTAATTTTTTGTATTCAGATAAAAGACTTTATTTTTTTCAGGATGCAACAGTT
>CAZKTX010000036.1:8922-14925 GCA_964555805.1 uncultured Rikenellaceae bacterium | reverse complement strand
GATATGTTGAAAAACCTGATCGCCCACAGTTTACGCCTGTTCAGAAGGCAAAGATCGTATATAGCAATTAATATCCTCGGACTGTCAATCGGGATTGCCTGCAGTCTTCTGATAGCGATTTATGTTATTAATGAAGCAGGCTACGACAGATTTAATGAGAAAAAGGAGCGGATCTTCAGACTGGTTCTGAACGGAAAGCTGGGCGGGCAGGAGTTTGTCGGCGCCTATACCTGCGCACCGATAGGTCCCACAATGCTCAGGGAATTCCCCGAAATCGAGGATTATCTCCGGCTGACTGGCCGCGGACCGACTGTCGTTGAATATAATGATCTGACTTTTGTCGACGATCACATCCTCGAATCCGATTCGGCTTTCTTCAACTTCTTTTCAATTCCGCTTCTGAAGGGAGATGCGAAAAATGTACTGAATGCTCCCAGACGGGCAGTTTTGTCCGAATCGATGTCCAGAAAGATATTCGGAAATGAGAATCCGATCGACAAAGCCATTAAGATTGGCGATGACACAGCCCGTTACATAATTTCCGGTGTTATGGCCGATGTGCCTTCAAACTCACATTTTGAGGCAAGTATCCTGACTTCCTTCATGACTAATCCGCGATCGCAGAACCCGGTTTGGATGAGCAACAGTTTCAGCACTTACCTTCTTTTAAAGCCCAATACAAGTTTTGAAACTGTGGATGCCAAAATACCTGCCTTGCTGGAGAAGTACGTAGGTCCGGAATTGCAGCGTTTTATGGGTGTTACAATTCAGGATTTCCTGGCCCAGGGCAATACTTACAGGTTTTTCCTTCAGAACCTTCAGGATATTCACCTTGATCCTTCAATCCAGCAGGAATTCAAGGAAGCAAGCGATCCCAAGTATCTCTGGATTTTCGGAAGCATTTCACTCCTTATAATTGTCATCGCTGCAATTAACTTCATGAATCTTGCTACAGCACAGGCAACAAGAAGAGCCAGGGAAGTCGGCATCAAGAAGGTTTCCGGCTCAACCCGGGGAATGCTTATCTCTCAGTTTCTTGCAGAGTCATTCATCCTTTCTTTCATTTCATTGCTTGTTGCCATCTTAATTATAAAGGTGACACTCCCTTATTTTAACAACCTTCTGGGGGCAAACCTCAGTCTTTCTCTCTTCGACGCCTGGTATAAAATACCTGTTCTGCTTGTCTTTACACTTATTGTCGGGGTTTTTACAGGAAGCTATCCTGCCTTCTTCCTTTCTTCATTCAATCCCTCGGAGGTTCTAAAGGGAAGCGTGAAGGGAAGCATTCGAAACGGACGGATAAGAAGGGTTCTTGTTGTCTTCCAGTTTGCAATCTCAATCCTGCTTATCACCGGGACACTTGTAATGTACAGGCAGATATTCTTCATGCTGAAAAAGGATGTCGGCTTCAACAAGGAACAGCTTGTAGTTATAAATATGGCGCATACGCTTCAGAACAGGGTTG
Organism: uncultured Rikenellaceae bacterium; assembly: GCA_964555805.1. Classification (GTDB taxonomy): domain Bacteria; phylum Bacteroidota; class Bacteroidia; order Bacteroidales; family VadinHA17; genus LD21. The sequence continues at coordinate 13,460 of CAZKTX010000036.1, read as the reverse complement.
AGTCATTCAAGGAATCTGTGAGGGAATTGCCCGGAGTTATAGAGATTGCCAGTTCAACCGCTGTGCCCGGACGAAACAACAACCTTAACGGTTATGGAATCGAGGGAAGAAAGGATGAATCGTATCTCCTTCAAAGCAACTGGGTCGATCCCGACTATATTGAAACTTTTGAAATGAAACTGGCATCGGGCCGCGGTTTTGACCGTTCGTTCACATCAGACAAGGATGCATGCATAATTAATGAAAGCGCTGCAAGAAACTTCGGCATAACAGATATAACGAACACAAGGTTCATGCTTCCTCAGGATTCCGGCAAATTCCAGTATCTGCAGGTTATAGGAATTGTCAGGGACTTTAATTTCGAGTCGCTGAGGAATCCGATCCAGCCGTACATTCTCCTGAGCAAGGGGGAGTATCAGAACTGGGGCTATGTAACAGTAAGGCTAACAGCCCAGAACTACAGCCAGACAATCAGTGAAATAGAAAAAAGATGGAAGGAATTTACATCGAATGACCCCTTGCAGTATTATTTCGTTGATGAGGATTTTGAGCAGATGTACCTCCAGGAAAAGCAGAATGCACAGCTGGCTGTAATTTTTTCAGCGCTGGCTATACTGATCGCAGCACTTGGATTGTTCGGACTTACTTCCTTCACTGTTGAACAGCGGACAAAGGAGATAGGGATCAGAAAGGCAATGGGATCATCGGTCCCGGGAATTTACTTTGTGATATCGAAAGAGATTATTCTGCTTGTATCAATTTCTGCACTGATTGCATGGCCTTTGATATACTACATAGCGGATAAATGGCTGCAGAATTTCTATTACAGGATTAATGCCGGCGCTTTCAGTTTTCTCGCGGGGCTGGGTATCGCACTTACGGTTGCAACATTAACGATCAGTTACCGGATACTCAGGGCAGCAAGGATAAATCCTGCCCAGTCGCTTAAATATGAATGAATCATTTCGCCCCTTACGGGGCTTTGAAACCGGGTTGCCCTGCAAACGGGGCGTTGCCCCGCCCTTAATTATGACGCCCCTGACGGGGCTTCGGATTTCACCAATGATCGACAGGCCGTAGGCCTGAAATGGGTTAGGGATGGGCGCAGCCCGTCCTTAAGGCATCAAAATGATATAAAAGCCCCGAATGGGGCGCAATAAAATTGCGCCGACTAAATCTAATACATCTTATTGATCAGCTGTCCTATCTCATCCCTTTTCTTTAGGGGAAAGACATAATTCTTACCGTCCCTTGTTACAATGTTGAGCCCTTTGGCAAGGAACAACCCTTTGCTGTAAAAGATTACATCCAGGATGTTTTCGAATAATATTTCAAGATTGAATTTCTCCGATTCATCGGTATCAGTCCTGAAATATATCCGCTGGTTCGTGACGATCAACTTACCGTCAACTGTCTTGTCGTCAACAACCTGATTTGTGTCTCCGGCTTTCAGGACAACCTCATTGGGATATAGTCTGACTGTCATTTATTCTGAGTTTTTATAAAGACGTTCATGTTTACAGTTTGTTGCAGGAAATATCAAAAATTGTATATGTCAAAAAAATAGACAAAAATATTTATCTTTGAAGTTCAAATCCGGATTTATGGTTAAGGAGTTGCAGAAGCTTGTTCACGGGCCGTCGCCCACAATGATAAATGTGCTGAACATCGTTCAGAAGGTTGCAGCTACCGATGCCAATATCCTTATCACCGGCGAGAGCGGAACCGGCAAGGAACTGCTTGCAACAGAGATCCACAACAGGTCGGGCAGGGCAGGGGAGTTGTTGATAAGCGTTGATATGGGATCGGTACCTGAAACATTGTTTGAAAGTGAGCTGTTCGGACATGTAAAGGGCGCTTTTACTGATGCCCGGGACGATCGCAAGGGAAAATTTGAACTTGCCTCCGGAGGCACTCTCTTCCTCGATGAGATAGGCAATCTTCCGCTTCATTCCCAGTCCAAACTCCTTAATGCACTTCAGAGCAGAAAGGTGATAAGAGTTGGTTCCAATCAGTCTGTTCCTGTTGACATCCGCCTGATCTGTGCAACCAACCGCGATCTTAATTGTATGGTAGCAGAGGGAAAATTCAGGGAAGACCTTCTTTACCGTATAAATACAATTATAATTGATATGCCTCCTTTGCGCGACAGGGTTGATGATATCCCCATTCTGGCTTCTCATTTTCTGAAAATCTACTGTGAAAAATATAACAGGGAGCCGATGCGGTTTAACACTCATGCTCTTGAGAAACTTGCAAATCACAGCTGGCCGGGTAATGTGAGGGAACTTCAGCATGCCGTTGAAAAAGCAGTTATTATGAGTGATTCTGCGGTCCTGCTGCCATCCGATTTTGAATTCGGACCTTCTCTTAAAAACATCCATCCCCGTGAGCTTACACTCGCGGAGATGGAGTCGAAATATATTGTTGATTGTCTGCGGAGGAATGGGAACAATATAAGTGCTACAGCTTCCATGCTCGGAATTACCCGCCAGACTCTCTACAACAAGCTAAAAAGGATCGACAGTAACCTTGTCAGCTGACTATCTGCCCGTCGAAAAGATTCACGATCCTGTGCGCATAACCGGCATCCCTTTCGGAGTGGGTGACCATGATTATTGTGGTCCCTTCCTTATTCAGTTCCGAAAGAAGGTTTATTACCTCAATCCCGTTTTTTGAATCGAGGTTACCCGTAGGTTCGTCGGCAAGTATGAGTCTGGGATTTGCGACTACAGCCCTGGCAATTGCCACCCTCTGCTGCTGACCTCCCGAAAGCTGCTGAGGAAAATGCTTTGCACGATGAGTGATCTTCATCCTCTCAAGTGCATCCTCCACTTTCTTTTTCCTTTCACTTGTCTTCATCTTGAGATAGATCAGCGGAAGTTCGACGTTCTCGAATACATTGAGCTCATCGATAAGGTTGAAGCTCTGAAAGACAAAGCCTATGTTCCCTTTGCGGAAAACCGTCCTGTCGCGTTCCCTGAGGTTTGCCACCTCAGTCCCGTTAAAAACATAGCTTCCTGAAGTCGGATTGTCAAGCAGGCCAAGGATATTCAGGAGCGTTGACTTGCCGCATCCCGATGGTCCCATAACTGCTACATATTCACCCTCCTTTACGTGGAGACTGATCTTGTTCAGAGCTGTGGTTTCTACTTCCTCGGTTCTGAAGACCTTTGTTAATTCATTTGTTTTGATCATGGCGCTGATTATTTGCTGGTTTATTCTAATTTGATTTTTTAAAGACAAGTTTTTCGTTTTTGCCAAAGGTTTCATAACCTGAGACTATTACCTTTTCTCCCGGAGTGAGTCCTTCGAGCACTTCATAATATTTCGGATTCTTTCTTCCAAGGGTTATATTCCTCTTGACGGCAAATGACTCCGAGGGATCGAGAACAAAGATCCATTGTCCGCCTGTTGCCTGGAAGAAACCGCCAAGCGGCACAAGCAATGAGATTTTTGGCTGGCCAAGCTGAAGGCTTGTATAATATGTCTGACCCGACCTGATATTATCCGGCATGCTGTCGGCAAACACCATATCTATCTCGAAGGTCCCGTTTCTGACCTCAGGATATACTCTTTTTACGATAAGGTTGAAGTTATGTCCCTGCCTGTCAAGTGTTGCGGTCAGTTGTGTTTTTACCCTGTCGATGTAGTGTTCGTCGATCTGGGCTGTAACCTTGTACGATGTAAGTACATTTATCTGACCCATGTTGGCTCCCCTTGAGATCGACTGGCCGATCTCGGGGACAAGAAGACCCAGCTGTCCGTCGACAGTGGCTTTCACATTCAGATTCTCGACTCTCTGCCGTACAAGCGCCAGGTTCTTTCTCATGTTTTCGAGGTTGGCCTTGAGTGTTTCAACCTGCACCGATCTGAATATTGAATCCTGACTCTGCCTTTCAATAAAGAGATCCCTCGATTGCAATGCCATATCCAGATCTTCTCTCGATCGAAGAAATTCTTCCCTGGAGATGAGGTTGTCAGCTATCAGCTTTTCATTCTGCTCGAAATTCCTCTTCTTTCTTTCTATATCATATTTAAGGCTGATGAGTTCTCTTTTGATCGAGATCCTTTCCTGTTCCATTGTGACCTGAGTGTTCCTCAGGAAGTTCTCTTTTTCGGCAAGCTGAGCCTCACTGTCGAGGATGTTAAGGTAGAGGTCAGGATTGCTGAGCCTTAGAATTATATCTCCCTGCCTGACCATTGAACCCTCTTCTATGAGGATCTCCTCGACACGGCCCCCTTCCTGCGCGTCAAGGAATATTGTGCTGATTGGTTCCACAGTTCCGGGAACTGTTATGTAATCATTGAACTGGCCTTCGGTCACTGCTTCTATTATAAGCTTGTCCTTCTCTACCTTGTACGTTGAAGTACGGTCGGTGAAAAATGCCATGTAAAACAGGATAATAATAATTAGTCCAAAAACGATATAGCCGAAATGTTTCTTTTGAAGGCCTTTTTTCCTGGGTAATGCTCTGTCCATCGATTGTATGGGAGTGTCCATTTGTAAAGTTTTTATTATACTTATGTTGCTTGTT
>CAZKTX010000036.1:6785-8822 GCA_964555805.1 uncultured Rikenellaceae bacterium | reverse complement strand
CTTGTTACTTGTTGTTGACTGCCAACTGCCTGCTGCCAACTGCCAACTTATTTATTGTTACTGCCTCAGGGCTCCAAATACTGCCAATCTGTTATTTTCTTTTACTTATTAATAAGTCCTTCGTATTCTCCCGTTGTGTAGAACTCTATTGTCATTTTCCTGATAAGCAGCTGCAGTTTTGTTCTCAACGCTTCGGTCTCAGCTCTGAAAAGAGTCGTTCTGGCTGCAGAATAATCTGTTACATCCGTCAGACCTGCCTCGAACTTCTTCTCGACTGCATCAAACGATTTCTTATTGTATTCGAGGTTGGAGGCAGCCGCAGTATATTCACTCTTACCCCTGTTATAATTGAGGCATGCATTTTCTATATCTGTATACAAGCTGTTTTTCTCCTGTTCCAGCCTTAGTTCGGCGTCGCTTTTTCTGAGCTTTGCCTGCCGGATATTCCTTCCAACGGTATAATTATTGAAGATCGGTATATCGAGACTCAGATATACAGCCTGGCTGTTGTTGTTCTTGAGCTGGGTTGTGTATGAATCCTGCTCCGGTGCGGCGTCGCTTGTTATTTTATAGAAACCGGTATATATCGCACCTCCTCCCGACAGTCGTGGAGACAGGCTTCCCTTTGCCGCGGCAACCTGCCGTTTCGATGCCTTCAGCTCGTAGTCAATTGCCTTGAGCCTCGGCAGGGTAGATGCGGCTATTGCGTATATGCTGTCGACGCTGAACATTTCGTCGGTGATAAGGATGTTGCCGAGATCGGGCATCTGAATTTCAAATTCGGAAACCGGACCAAGCTGAAGCATCTGTTTTAATGTTGTGAGTGCCTGGCTCGCGGTGTTCGACGCGATTGTCCGGGAAAGCCTGTCCTCCGAAGCCCTGCTCTCAAGCTCGAACTGTTTCGACAGCGCTTCCTTACCCGTTTCAACAAGCTTCGTGATCCTGAAAAGCTGTTTCTCCGACTGCTCCGCCTGCATTATTGCAGCCTGTTCAAGACCTTTTGCATACAGCACCTGATAATAGGCTCCAAGAATATTCACAATTACAGTATTCCTGTAGACCTTTTCGGCCTCAATCCCCGCATTATGCATGAACTTGCTTGCCGCCATTGTGTTTAGTGCGGCAAATCCGGTGAAAAGCCTGACCGACGTGTTGACTGAATATGAATTGCTTATGTTCTGCTCGAATGTAATAAGGTTCGTCACCGGGTCGATCGACCTGCCGAATCCCATCTGTGCATCAGATCCGAAATTGAGCGAAGGCAGCATGTCAAGCCTTGATTTAAGAAGATCTGCTTCAGCCGATTCGGTCTGAAGCATCTGCCTCTGAAGACCTATATTATTCTCAACTGCATAATTTATACAATCCTGAAGCGTCCATAGCTTTGTCTCCTGGGCAGACAGATTTCCATATCCTGTTATTAGAAAAAGTATAAGTAAACGGATTATCCTGTTCATATCCTTTTTAATGTTTCAGTTGAACATTCAAATTACATGCCGTATTTATAAAGTAATGAAATACAGCAACATAGGACGGAAGGACATATGTAATGTGTAAAAGTACAAGACAGCTTTGTGTCTAAATATCATACATCAGGCATTGCCCTGTGCAAGGCTCAAGGATAACCCGGACTTATACTTCAGGGAATCAACTTTAAACCTGGAGTCGGTTGTGATAAGAATAAAAGTGTATATTGGTTCAAAAATCAGGATATGGAATGCCGGACCAGGTGCGGAGCATGTTGCATTGCCGCCTCAATTTCTTCGCCGATACCCGGGATGCCGGGAGGAAAACCAGCTGGGGTGAGGTGCCCCCATCTCACGGCAGATCTCAGATGTGCACTGTTCAACAGTCCCGAACGACCGGCAGTGTGCTCAGCTTTCAAAGCTGAACCGGAGTTTTGCGGCAATAAACCCGAAGAAGCCTATCGCATTTTATATGACTTAAGCCGGTAGAAAGGTCTTGCGGTCTTTCGGTCGTGCAGTCGTGCGGTCATTCCTCATGCCAAGCCTTCGCTGAAGCTACGGCTTGCAAAGC
>CAZKTX010000036.1:0-6685 GCA_964555805.1 uncultured Rikenellaceae bacterium | reverse complement strand
TGCCAAGCCTTCGCTGAAGCTACGGCTTGCAAAGCTTAACGCCTTTCATACACCACCCTGCCCCCGGTTATTGTATAATCCACTTTCGTCTTCATAATCTGATCTTCAGGTATTGAAAGCAGATCCATACCGGTGATCACTATGTCGGCCAGGTATCCGGGTTTTATCATACCCTTGCGGTCTTCCATGAACTGGGCATATGCTGATCCAAGTGTGTACAATTCTATCGCCTGCTCCATCGTCAGCTTTTCTTCCGGAAACCATCCCTCACCTTCCTCACCGAGCCTGTCTTTCCGGCTAACTGCAGCATAAAGCCCTTCCATCGGATTCAGAGGTTCAACCTGATAGTCGGTGCCGAATGCAAGTAATGCTCCGGCATTCAGCAGGCTCCTCCAGGCATAGGCGCCTTTACTCCTTTCAGTGCCAATCCTCTTCTCGCAGAATCTCTTATCTGAGATGCAGTGAGTTGGCTGCATTGAAGCAATCACACCCAGTTCCCCGAACCTCGGGATATCAGTCTGACTCAGTGTCTGGGCATGTTCGTCGCGATGCCTGCTGTCGCGCCTGCCATTCTTGTTCAATGCCTTTTCATAGGCATTGAGTGTCCAGTTATTGCCCTTGTCACCTATTGAGTGAACTCCGATCTGGAAACCCATGCTGTCGGCTGTTACAACCATATTTTCAAATTCTTTGTATTGCATCATTGCAAGTCCCGATGTTCCCGGATTATCGGTGAAGGGTTCATGCATGAGTGCAGTTCCCGAACCGATTGTTCCGTCGATGAATGCCTTAAGGTAGCCGAATCTGATCCAGTTACCCGCGGCCGGATATTTCTTCCTGAGTTCATTGTACTGTTTGAGGAGGCCGGTGTTACCTGTGAGTGGTTTGCCGATATCGATTCTTGCTGTAAGGCTGCCTTCAGCCTGAAGACTCTCATAAGCGCTGAAATCGGCCGGGCCCGGGATCTGAACGCTTGTGACTCCGTATTCCGCAGCCTCTTTCAAGGCAAGCAGGTAACCTTGTTTCAGCCTGGCGGCTTCTTCCTCCGGTGTCCGGTCAGTTTTTATGGCGCCTGTCTTTATAAGTCGTTCAGCACTCTCCTTGAGGATTCCTGTGGGTTCTCCTGTAAGGGGATCCTTCTGTATCTCACCGCCAAATGGATCGGGAGTGTCTTTTGTTATACCCGATTTCTTAAGAACAAAGCTGTTGACAAGTACCGAATGTCCGTCGGCCCGGCTGAGCACAACCGGATTGTCGGGTGAAACCGCATCGATAAGCTCCTTTGACGGCCATTGCCTGTCGTTGAACATTTCGTGTTCCCAGTGGCCGCCCTCAATAAGCTGGCCGGGTTTCGACTTTTCAACCTGCGCCTTCACCTTGCGGGTTATAACAGCCGGGTCGGTTGTATATCTTAATTCAATATAATCGGGATCGAGCGGACCGAAATGAACATGGGCATCGTTGAATCCTGGGATTACAAGTCTGCCTCCGGCATCAATTACACGGGTCCTGCCTTTTTCAATTAATGAGCTGATTTTCCTGCCTGTACCGACAGCGATAATCCTTTCACCTTTTACGGCTACCGCTTCAGCCTTCGGATTGGCAGGGTCGATTGTAAGCACCTTGCCGTTGATTATTACGAGATCGGCTTTCCCGTCTTTGCTCCCCGAACATGATATTGTCATTATAACTATTGATAATAAGAGGATTGCATTTTTCATTGAAAAAGGATTTTGACTGATGAAATATATGAAAAAACAGAAAACTCAATACGACACAGGGAAGGTTCTTTCTGTTGTGAAAAGTCTGTTCATTCTTCTGTCTTCATTCTTCAGTCTTGGGTCTTGTATCTTGTGTCTTGTGCCTTGTGTCTTGTGTCTACTGTCTTTAGTCTTCGGTCTTGTGTCTTGTGTCTTGTGTCTTCCGTCTTTAATAATGTTATCGTTTTGGGTAAAAAATTTGTTGACTAACAACAATCCAGTTATCGTTAGTCGATAAAAATTTATCGTTATTTTGAGATTTAAGGCATCATTCTGACAATATTCAATCTGGTCACGGCATTGATTTTAACGTGCCCTTAACTATTTTAAGAGTTTATTATCACTTTCTGTCTGCTAATTAGTTTACATTCGCAAAAAAATCAGGAATATGAATATTGCCATAGTAGGTTACGGACGGATGGGACATGAGATAGAGTCCGCTGCTCTTGGCCGGGGCCATGCAATCAAACTTATTGTCGACAAGGACAACATGGGCGATCTTAACGAAAGAAGCACAAGGGATGTCGATGTGGCAATTGAATTCACGACTCCGGAAACTGCCTTTGAAAATGTTGTCAGATGCCTGAAAATGAAGATCCCGGTCGTGAGCGGAACAACCGGATGGCTGAAGGACTATGATAGGGCAGTTAATGTTTGCGGCGAAAACCGGACTTCCTTTATTCATTCAACCAATTTCAGCATAGGAGTCAATATCCTGTTCAGGCTTAACAGGGAACTGGCGAAACAGATGGCCCGGCTCGATCAGTACAAGCCTTTCATAGAGGAAATCCATCACATAAAGAAGCTCGACGCTCCAAGCGGAACAGCCATCACCCTGGCACAGGGAATTGCTGATTGTCACCCCGGATATGACGGCTGGTGCAGCGATGAAGGAACTGAGCCCGGGAAAGTGCCTGTCAGGGCTGTCAGGGAGGGGATGGTCCCGGGTACACATACAATAACCTGGGATTCGGATATCGATATAATAAGCCTGAGGCATGAGGCCAGGAACAGGAAGGGACTGGCGCTTGGTGCAGTTGTCGCTGCTGAATTCATATATAACCGCACGGGAGTATTTACAATGGAGCAGGTACTCGGGTTTTGATAATTATTTCTATTTTTACGTATTCTTATCCAAAAAAATAAAATGGATCAAACACTCAAGGGAAAATACATCAGATTTGGCATTGCCGCCCTGCTGTATATCCTGGTCGTCATCTGGATCGGCAATTACTGGCTGCTTGCCGGTCTTGCCATAATTTATGACATCTATGTCTCTGAAAAGGTAAACTGGACCTTCTGGAAAAAACGTAACGGACGTAACAGCAGCTTTATCGAATGGCTCGATGCTATTATTTTTGCAGTTATTGCCGTTACCCTTATAAACATCTTTTTTTTCCAGAATTACCGTATCCCCACAGGATCGATGGAGAAATCGCTGCTGATCGGCGACCACCTGTTCGTCAGCAAACTGGCCTACGGTCCCAGAATGCCCAATACCCCGATCGCTTTTCCTTTTACCCAGAATACAATGCCTCTCTCGAAGGGCAAATCGTGGTCCAATCTTGTGCAATGGCCATATAAAAGGCTTGCGGGAATTGGTTCTGTGAAACACAACGACGCAATAGTATTCAACTTTCCGGCCGGAGATACAGTTGTACTCGAAGAAACCGAAACTGCCTACTATGAAATAGTGAGGCGGACGGCCAGGGAGATGGCACAGCGGGCCAACATCGGAAACCCTGTTCCAAAGCCTGCTTCATTTTACATGGCTGATGCAAGGAAAGAGGTGTGGGATCGCTTTAACATTATCTACAGGCCGGTCGACAGACGCGATAACTATGTAAAGAGATGCATCGGAATACCCGGCGACACACTGCAGATAAGGAAGGGAGAGCTTTTCATAAACGGGAAACTGGTTCCGTCAAACAATACCCAGCAGTTCAATTACCTGGTTGCAACAAACGGTACAACAATCAATCCAAAGACTTTCGAACGCCTTGGCATATACAAATCGGACCAGAGCATGCTTTCAGGTTCGGTGTATTTTCTTCCGCTTACATTGCCAAATTCAGAAGCCATAGGCAAATTTGCCAATGTGAGGGAGGTGACACCTTATTTTGCAGAGCCCGGACAATACAACCCCGTTATTTTCCCTCACAGCAGGACATACAGCTGGAATGAGGATTATTTTGGCCCTCTCTGGATACCTGCAAGGGGAGTCACTGTTAAAATCGATACGTCAAACCTCTGCATTTATGAACGGATTATAGATGTATATGAGGAAAATGACCTGCGCGTTGAAGGCCAGACAATTTTCATAAACGGGAAGCCTGCGGACTCCTATACATTTAAGATGGATTACTATTTCATGATGGGAGACAACCGCCACAATTCAGCCGACTCAAGATACTGGGGGTTTGTTCCCAAGGACCACATTGTAGGAAAACCAAGGTTTATCTGGCTGTCGGTCGACAAGGAATTGTCGGGACTGAAGAAGATCAGGCTCAACCGGATATTCATGGGTATTAAATAAGAAAAGGACATGCCGCGGCATCCTGACTTCTGACAGTTAGTGCGTCAGTGATGCTATTTTTAAATACAGGATTCATAAGGTATTCAAGTCAGAATACGGAGAGATAAATTGCAGATTTCTTAGCATTTATGTTAAGAATGTTGATCTCCATGAATTTATTCACCACGGATATCACGGATATCACGGATAAGATCACAGGATTCATTATTTGAGACAATCCGTGTATCACCCGTGTTCTCCGTGAACTCAGTGGTTAAAGCAAAAAGATTTGTTAGTGCATTAAATAATAAAAAAAGGACATGCCGCGGCATGTCCTTTTCTTTTGCTTAAACTCTGTTTATTTTACTTTCTCAACGATAGCCCTGAATGCTTCAGGATGATTCATCGCAAGGTCGGCAAGGGTTTTCCTGTTCAATTCTATCCCTTTCTTCTCGAGGTTGCCTATGAACTGTGAATAGCTCATTCCGTACTGACGGACACCTGCATTGATCCTCTGTATCCACAGAGACCTGAATTCACCTTTTTTCTTTCTTCTGTCGCGGTATGCATAACCCATCCCTTTGTCGAGGGTGTTCTTGGCAACAGTGATTACATTTTTCCTTGAGCCAAAGTTACCTCTGGTCTGACTGAGAACCTTTTTTCTCCTGGCTCTCGATGCTACTGAATTTACTGATCTTGGCATTGCTCTTTGTTTTTTGACTGTCAGCGTTCAATCCGCTTTGGTTGACTCTTTTCTGCTGTGCAGTCTGTTAGTAATTAATTGATTAAATCAAAGACCGGAGTTTATTTAAGGGCAAGCATTAATTTTACGTTTTTCAGGTCGGTTTTGTTGACAAGCCCTGAATAGGTAAGATTCCTTTTCCTTTTTGTTGATTTCTTGGTCAGAATGTGACTCTTGAAAGCATGACTCCTCTTGATTTTTCCTGATCCGGTAAGGCTGAACCTTTTTTTCGCACCGGAATTAGTTTTCATTTTTGGCATTTCTCTGTTTCGATATATTAAATTACTTCTTCTTCTTCGGAGAGAAGGAGATTATCATTCTTTTTCCTTCAAGACGGGGAAGCTGTTCCACTTTCCCGTATTCTTCAAGGTCGTTGGCGAAACGCAGCAATAGCACTTCTCCCTGCTCCTTGAATAAAATTGACCTTCCCTTAAAGAACACATAAGCCCTTACTTTCGCCCCTTCCTCAAGGAACTTCATTGCATGCTTGAGCTTGAAATTGTAATCGTGCTCATCGGTGTTCGGTCCAAACCTGATCTCTTTAACAACAACCTTGACCGTTTTGGCCTTTATCTCCTTCTGCTTCTTTTTCTGCTGATAAAGAAACTTCTGATAATCAGCAATTTTGCAGACAGGGGGATCTGCATTCGGGGATATTTCCACAAGATCGAGCTCCATCTGATCCGCCAGTTTAAGGGCATCCTGGATACTCATAACTGATGTTTCAATTCCTTCACCGACAACTCTGACCACTCTGGCAGTGATCCGGTGGTTAATCTTGTGAGCCTGCTGAACAACGCGTGCAGGACTTCGCCTAATTGGTCCGGCTATAGCTATTTCCTCCTAACTTTGGTTTATACTAAAATTAACTAATCAAATCCTCTACCAGGCTACTTCATTTTTAATTTCCCCGGTGATAAATTCCCCAAATGCTTCAAGTTTCATGCTCCCTTTATCCCCTTCACCCTGCTTCCGGACTGAAACTGTTCCGCTTTCAACCTCTTTTTCACCTATGATCAACAGGTATGGAATCCTCTTTAATTCATTATCCCTGATCTTCTTACCGATCTTTTCGCTCCTGTCGTCAATTAGTGTGCAAATATCGGAATTATTTAGAAAATCCAAAACTTTTAGCGCATAATCATTGAATTTTTCACTTATGGGCAGTACAACAGCTTTCTCGGGAGCCAGCCACAGGGGAAATTTGCCTGAAGTATTCTCGATAAGGACGGCTATGAACCTTTCGAGCGAACCAAAGATTGCACGGTGTATCATAACCGGCCTGTGCTTCTGGTTGTCGCTTCCGTTATATGTAAGATCGAACCTCTCCGGAAGGTTGTAGTCGACCTGGATCGTTCCGAGCTGCCATTTTCTTCCTATTGCATCCTTCACCATGAAATCGAGCTTGGGGCCATAGAAGGCCGCTTCGCCCGGTACCACAGTAGTAACCAGCTTCTTCTCGGAGGCTGCCTCAATTATTGCCCTTTCGGCCTTTTCCCAGTTTTCGTCAGTTCCGATGTACTTGCTTTTGTCATCAGGGTCGCGAAGGGATATCTGTGCCGTGAACTCACTGAAGTTAACTGCCTTGAATATGAACTGAACAAGGTCGATTATGCTCTTGAACTCATCCTTTAGCTGATCGGGCCGGCAGAAATGATGCGCATCATC
>CAZKTX010000035.1:0-24672 GCA_964555805.1 uncultured Rikenellaceae bacterium | reverse complement strand
CCGTCCCAAAAGTAACTGTCACACTCAGGAAATCATACGGCGGAGCACATTGCGTTATGTCGTCCAAACAACTTCGGGGCGATGTGAATTACGCCTGGCCTTCGGCTGAGATAGCCGTTATGGGTCCGTCAGGCGCAATTGAAATTCTTGAGGGAAAAGCGCTGGCAGAAATTACCGACCAGGACGAAAAAACAGCATTCATTGCCGAAAAGGAGAATGAATACCGTAACAAATTTGCCAATCCTTATGAGGCTGCAAAATACGGTTTTATCGATGACGTGATCGAACCCCGGAATACCCGCTTCAGGATAATCAGGGCTCTGAGAACCCTCGCAACAAAGAAGGATCCGGGACCCATGAAGAAACATGCTAACATACCATTGTAAATCGATTCAGGCCATGAGTTATTCTTCAATAAATCTGTTGACTCTCTACATTGATGAAGCAGCTGCTGTACGACTGCTGATCGTGCTTAACATAATCCTGATATCAATAATACTTTTGTGGTTTATAATCAGGATACTGGTTCCTCTGATAAGGAAAATGCTGACGGAGCGTAAGGAAAAGGATCCCGGCAAAATCGGGATTGCTGAGACAACTGCAGCTGAAGCCGCGGAAACAGGTTTAGATGCAGAAGCCGCAATTGCCACAGCTCTTTACCTGTATTTTAATGAGATGCACGACGAAGAGAGCGACATAATCACGGTGAAGAGGGTGTCGAAGACTTATTCACCATGGAGCTCAAAGCTTTACAGTATGAGAAATTTACGGTGATTTTATCCGGACATGTAACCTCAAATTGATCAAGTAAGAAAAAGAATATGAAGAACTTCAAGTTTTTAGTAAAAGGAAAAAAATACGATGTAAGTATCCTGTCCCTTACCGGAAATGTGGCAAAGCTAAAGGTGAATGATGAGGATTACGTTGTTGAAATTGAAAGGAACGTTAAGCCCGATAAAACCCCGATTGTTGTCCGGTCTTCTATCAAGGAACCACAGAAGGAAATAGAGAAGAAAACGGGAGGCCCGAAAACGGAAGTTAAATCTCCTCTTCCGGGGGTCATTGTCAGGATATTTGTAAAACCGGGAGATACTGTTGCAAAGAACCAGCCACTTTTCACCCTTGAAGCGATGAAGATGGAAAACGAGATCAAGGCAGACCGCGACGGCGTGATCTCTGGCGTGAAGGTTACAGCAGGACAAACAGTTCTGCAGGATGAGGTTATTATGGAGATGGATTGATCTGCTATTAATACTTCTATAGTCACGGTATCATGGATATCAACTGTGCAAAAACGGGTAACTCAGGTCCCAAAATCAGGTCCGACTGCCAGATTACACTGTGTCTGAAGAGCGAGGGAGGGATCTCGACAGATCTGAAGTCGAAAGTAGAAACCCTTTATGGAGAATCCATAAGAAAGCTTTGTGCCGGAATGCTTGATTATTTCGGAATTGAGAACGCTCATCTTGAAATTGATGATTCCGGAGCTCTGCCTTTTGTTATTATGGCCCGGATGGAAGCCGCTGTAAAGAAACTGAAAGCTGAAGGGAGAAGCTATCTTCCGGATTTCCCTGACGATTACAAATATTCAACCAATCGCGACAGATTCCGTTTTTCAAGACTCTATCTGCCGGGGAACAATCCAAGCCTTATGATAAATGCGGGACTTCACCAGGCCGACGGAATAATCCTCGACCTGGAAGATTCGGTAGCTCCCGACAGAAAGGATGAAGCAAGGATTCTTGTAAGGAATGCCCTTCGCCAGCTCGATTTCAGGGGAGCGGAAAGGATGGTGAGAATAAATCAGGGGGACAGAGGACTGGCTGATCTCGATTTAGTAATACCACAGAATGTGAACCTCATACTGATACCTAAATGCGAGACTGCTGAGAACGTGAGGGAGGTGGCAAAACGCATCAGGGATATAATGACGGAATCCGGATCAGTCAATCCGGTTTACCTGATGCCTATAATTGAGAGTGCAATGGGAGTTGAAATGGCATTTGAAATTGCCAGAGCCGATGAAAGTGTTGTTGCCCTTGCTGTCGGGCTCGAGGATCTTACAGCAGATATGGGCGTGCGAAGAACTGCGGAAGGAACTGAGACCCAGTATGCCAGGACAAGGATAGTTAATGCTGCCAAGGCTGCCGGTATCCAGCCGATTGATTCGGTTTTTCCGGATGTTGCCGATATGGATGGTCTCCGTAGGAACGTTGCAGTCTCAAAATCGCTCGGATTTGAGGGAATGGGTTGCATTCATCCAAGGCAGATAGCTGTAATACGGCAGGGATTTTCACCGGAACAGGAAGAAATTGAGAGAGCGCAGAAGATCGTGGTTGCTTATGAAGACGCGCTTTCGAGAGGTCTGGGGGTGGTCGCTCTGGGCTCAAAAATGATTGATCCGCCTGTTGTTGCCAGGGCCATGAAGGCTATCGACCTGGCCGTTAAACTTGGCCTCCTTGATTCAGGATGGAGGGATGAATCTTCGGCTGAAGTGAATTAATCAAATTAATATTGCCTGTCATGTCGATTCCGACTGTAATAAATGCCATAGGCAGAGCCGTGCCGGCAGAAATTAACGGCAAACCTGCAATCCCTTTCAGGGGAGTCGGAAAATATAAGCCCTCGGGAAATAAGTATGGTCCTCCCATACCTTCGTGCATTGATTTTCCCGCCGATGGCAACAAGGTTGTGTCAACCCTTGAGGAAGCTCTTTTAAGATGCGGCATCCGCGATGGGATGACAATATCCACTCACCATCATCTCAGGGACGGAGACCTGATCAGTAACAGGATCTTTGAGATAGCTTCCCGGATGGGAGTAAAGGACCTTGTCTGGTTCCCTTCCGCTTCATTCCCCTGTAATGACCCTGTTATCAAATACCTCGATGATGGGACTATAAACAGGATCGAAGGCAGCATGAACGGCCCCCTCGGAAGGTTCGTATCTGAAGGAAAGATGAAGGGAACTGCGGTGCTCCGATCGCACGGGGGCCGGGTTCAGGCTATCCAGGATGGTGAAGTAAAAATCGACATAGCAATACTCGCTGCACCAACTGCCGATTCTTTTGGTAATGCAAGGGGAACCGGCGGAAATTCAGCATGCGGTGTACTTGGTTATGCCAAAGCTGATTCAATGTATGCATCAAAGGTGATTGTTGTTACAGATAACCTCGTCGATATCCCATGTCTCCCGATTGAAATAGAGGGGAACAATGTCGACTATGTAGTCGTTGTTGATAAGATCGGGATACCGGAGAAGATTGTATCCGGAACGACCCAGATTACAAAAAGCCCCGACAGACTGCTTATCGCGGAGCTTACAGCGGCATTTCTTGAAAAGAGCGGCATATTAAGGGATGGTGTCAGAATGCAGGCCGGCGCAGGGGGTACATCTCTTGCTATCGGTGTATTTATTCACGAGATACTCAGGAAAAAGGGCTGGAAGTCGAAATTCGGATTCGGAGGAAGTACAAGGTATATGGTTGACATGCTCGAGGGCGGGCAGATGGAATACATCCTCGATGCTCAGGTATTTGACCTCGAATCGGTTGACTCAATTGTCAGAAATGCAAATCATGTACCTTATTCAGTCTTCAACGCTTATAACTATCATTCAAAGGGAAACCTCACAAGCATGATGGATATCATGATACTCGGGGCTACCGAGATTGATCTGAATTTCAACGGGAATGTTGTAACGCATTCCGACGGTTACCTGCTTCATGGAATAGGAGGCTGGCAGAATTGTCTTCATGCACGTAACGTAATACTGCCGGTGCCATTGTTCCGCGACAGGATCCCGGTAATAGTTGACGAGGTTACAACCCTTTGCGGCCCGGGAGAATTAATCGATGTTGTTATAACAGAGAGGGGTATTGCAATTAATCCGCTTCGGCACGACCTTATCGAAAGTGTACGGAACAGCGGTTTGCCAGTCACTACAATTGAACATCTGAAGCAGGAGGCTGAAAGGATTTGCGGAAAGCCTGCAAAACCTCATTTCGATGACAAAATTGTTGCTGCAATAAAATGGGTTGACGGCACTATTATTGACACTGTCAGGAAAATCAGAAAATAATATACTGTTACATGGATAAATACAGGTGCATCATCTGCGGATTCGTTTATGATCCTGAAGAAGGGGATCCTCATTCGGGAATTGACCCGGCTACTGATTTCAGCGACCTGCCTGATAATTATAAATGCCCGGTATGCGGGGCGGGCAAGGATGAGTTCTTTGCAACCGCCTGAACTGGAATAAGATTGTTAATTCCCTCCGGTAATGTTTGGAATCCTTCCTATTATATCAATAAGCAGGTCCCAGAACATCTCAACTGTATCGATCCTGATCTTTTCTTCCGGTGTATGAGCCCCTCTGATTGTCGGACCTATTGAAATCATGTCTATCCCATTGAATTTCTCATGAATAAGCCCGCATTCCAGACCAGCATGTATTGCCCTGACAAGCGGTTTTCGCCCGAATAGCGCTTCGTACGATTCAGTTGTTATCCTGAGTATTTCCGATCTTAAGTCCGGTTTCCATCCGGGGTAGCCGTCAGAATGCAACACACTGGCATTTGCCAGGTTAAGACATTTTTCAACAATTCCGGCAACTTCATGCTTCGATGATTCCACAGAGCTTCGCTGAGTGGTTACGATCCGGATCCTGTTGTTTTCTTCAAAACTGACTGATGCAAGGTTAGTAGAGGTCTCAACCAGGTCTTCCATGTCTTGCGACCAAGCTATTACGCCGTGTGGGCAACAATCAAGGGCCCTGATCAGTTTATCCTGGTTTTCTCTGTCCATAACAATAAGAGGAGCCTGGATTTCTGTTATACCAAGCTTCAGATCCTTTTCAGTTTCAGCAAATTCTTCCGATAGCCTGATGCCTCTTTCCTCCACCCATTTTATTATCTCCTTCCCATGTTCCCGGCCGGCAGAAATCACTGCAAATGCTTCCCGGGGAATCGCATTCCTGAGATTGCCGCCATTGAAACTGGCTACAGAAATTCCAAATTCTTGGGCAAGAGACGACAGAATTGAGTTCATTATCTTCACGGAATTGCCATATCCCTTGTGGATCTCATCTCCCGAATGGCCGCCGCGAAGCCCGGTTAGGGAAATTTTGAAACCGATGTTCCCGTCGCCCGCAGGGATGCCACTGTAATAAAAGTCTCCAACTGTATCAATACCTCCGGCACATCCTATGTAAAGAATTCCTTCATCCTCCGAATCGAGGTTGATAAGCGTCTTTCCTTCAAAAAATCCTGGTTTCAGGGCTATGGCTCCAGTCATTCCGGATTCCTCATCTACTGTGAAAAGGCATTCGATTTTACCTGTTTTAATTGTATTGTCGGTGAGAATGGCAAGCTGAGATGCAATTCCTATGCCATCGTCAGCTCCCAGAGTAGTCCCTCTCGCAGCAACATGTCCATCAATTATATAGGGAATTATCGGATCGGTAAGCCAGTTGTGAGGATAATCTGCATTTTTTTCTCCCACCATGTCCATGTGACTCTGAAGGACTATGCACTTCCGGAGTTCATATCCCGGCGAGGGCGGCCGGGTAATAAGAATATTGCCGATTGTGTCTTCCTTTGATTCGAGTCCATGCTTCGCTGCAAAATTGAGAAGATATTTTCTGATCTTACCTTCATTTTTGCTTAAACGCGGTATCCTGCATATCTCCTCGAAATAGATCCAGATTGGCGCCGGATTTAAATGAGATAAGGTGCTCATGCTTTTAATGTAGCGTTAATGCGTCAAAAGTACTTCTTTTTTTTTAGTTGAGTGACCAGACAATGAATTATAACAATCTGATATACTTAATTTTTGTTAAATTTACGAAGCACTAAAACTGGTTATATATGGCAAAGAGAACAATAGTTACCCTGCCCGGGGACGGGATCGGTAATATAGTGATGAAGCAGGCTCTGAGAGTCCTTGATGCTTCCGGGTTTGAAGCTGATTATATTCATGGCGACATTGGCTGGGATCTCTGGTGCAGCGAGGGCAATCCTCTGCCGCAGCGGACCCTCGACCTCATTAGCAAACACAGGATCGCACTCTTTGGCGCTATAACCTCAAAACCGAACGAGGAAGCAAAAGCCGAGCTGGATACCTCGCTTAGGGATAAAGGTTATGTGTATTCAAGTCCTATTGTCGGACTCAGGCAGAAATTCAATCTCGATATTTGTGTCAGGCCATGCCGGTCGTACACCGGGAACCCGCTGAACTTTATTAGAAGGGGGAGGGGAGGTGTAATTGAGGAACCTCTTGTTGACGTGGTGATCTTCCGTCAGAACACAGAAGGATTGTATTCGGGCGTGGAATGGACAAATCCTCCGGATCAGGTTCATCAGGCACTTATGACTCATCCGAAATTCAGGGCCAATTTTGGAAGCGTCCCCCCGGAGGAACTGTCAATTTCAACAAGGATCTTCACACGGAAAGCAACTCAGCGTATCCTTTCAGCTGCTTTTGAACACGCTCAGAAATACGGTTACAAATCGGTTACAGTCTGCGAAAAACCAAATGTAATAAGGGAGACGTCCGGACTAATGTGGCGCCTGGCAAAGGAAACACAAAAGAATTCTTACCCATCGATTAAACTCCTCAATACAAATATTGACGCCCAGATGATGTGGCTGACAAAAAATCCTGAAGACTACGGGGTAATTGTGGCGGGTAACATGTTTGGCGACATAGCATCGGACGCTTTTGCAGGGCTCATAGGCGGACTTGGGTTTGCCTGCAGTGCACAATTCTCAGCGGACGGGATCGCAGTATTTGAACCAACTCACGGGTCCGCTCCGAAATATGCAGGATACGAAATTCCAATTGTCAATCCTATTGCAATGATTGAGTCGGCATGCATGATGCTTGATTATATTGATGAAAAAGCCACAGCCGGCAGGATCAGAAAGGCAATTGCCGAAACAATCCTGGAGGGAAAGACAAGAACATACGACATGATGAAGATGACTGGTTCTCCGGATGTTGTGAAGAACGGTGCCGCATCGACAATCGAGATGGCAGATGCAATTATTTCAAAGCTTAAGCAGGAAGGAGGCCGTAAATGAACGACAAGGTTAAAGAACTATGGCCCGAACTGGATTGGATCAAGGACGACTCGCTGCGTGAAAAGACTGCCAGGACTTGGGAAAAAGCTCTTGAGAAAAGTGTCCTGAGGGCAGAGGATCTCGACCTTATCCCTTTTACTTTGCTTTGCGGACCCGATATGAATGTTACTTTTATGGAGCATAAGAGGTGTGTGGTCCATATTGCCAGGGAGAGTGGTGAAAAGATGAATCAGTTTTTCGGAGATAACCTGAAGGTGAATATGGATGTCCTTATCTCAGGAGCGATACTTGCAGATGTCGGAAAACTTCTTGAGTATGAGCTTGATGCTAACGGGAAAGCCATTCAGGGCCTTTATGGTCAATACTTGCGTCATCCATTCTCGGGTGTGTCGCTGGCTGAAGAATGCGGTGTGCCGGCAGAGGTGTGCCATATAATTGCTGCGCATGCCCATGAGGGAGATCTTGTGAAAAGGACAACAGAGGCATATATCGTGCATCATGCCGATTTCATGACCTTCCTTCCTTTCAAGAGCCGTCTTGTTGTCTGAGATAATGATGTGGTTAATTAACCCAGCTTCATCTTCTCGATCTCTTCCAGGTTTCTCTCATTGCAAACATCCTTTGCATTGGGAGTGTAGAGATAATCAATAAGTTCCTCATACCTGTCCATGATCTTACCCCTGACGATCTTCATCGTTGAGTTCATCAGGCCGTTTTCCTCATTGAATCCTTCATCCAGGATGCCGATCGCAACCGGAAGCCATCTCTGGGGAAACATATGGCCAAACTTCCCGTTTGTACGGTACTCATTCACTTCGTTCTCAAGGAGTGTGGCAACAGCCCTTCTCCCTTCCTCCGAATCGGCTGTAAGATTTCTCTCCTCGAGATAGAATTTGAGAGCATGCTGGTTAGGAACAACCAGTGCCACCGAATATGGTTTCTGATTATTGTAAAGCATACACTGATCGATATACTTCGACTGTTCCGACATGGCCTCCTCAATCCCTTCCGGACTGAATTTCTCACCGTCATCTGCAATAAGCAGGCTCTTGAATCGTCCGAGGACGTACAGGAATCCGTCAGCAGTCATGTAGCCCATGTCGCCGGTGTAAAGCCAGCCGTCCTTTATAGTTTCTTTTGTTGCCGCCTCATTCTTCCAGTAACCGTACATTACATTCCCGCCCCTGATTACAATTTCACCTTTTTCTCCGACAGGGAGTTCCCGGCCTTCATCATCGCAGATCCTTAGCTCCATATTGCTTACAATGGGGCCTGATGAACCGAGCCTGTGCCTGGCCGTTGAATTTGATGAAATTACCGGAGAAGCTTCGCTTAATCCATAACCCTGAAACATCGGTATGCCAAGAGCATAGAAGAATCTCTGCAGTTCTATGTCGAGAAGAGCTCCTCCGCCGATGAAATAATCAAGCTCGCCGCCGAAACTCTCACGGATCTTTCTGAACAGTATCTTGTCATACAGGTCGATTAGGGGTTTTTTCAGTTTCTGCAAACCGCGCCCCTTGTTCCATCCTTCCTTGTTGTATGAATATGAAATCTTCATTGCATGATTGAAAAGGAGCTCTGTCATTTTACCCTTCTCCCTGATTCCTTTTTCTATGTTCTTCCTGAAATTCTTGGCTATGGCGGGAACACTCATTAAAAGATTGGGCTTGATCTCCTTAAGGCAGACCGGCATGTTTCTGAGTGTTTCCATCGGGGTCTTCCCGGTTTTCACCGACGCCACACTGGCACCCTTGCCCATGAAGGCATAAATTGCAGCTGTATGTCCGAAAGAGTGATCCCAGGGAAGGATAAGCAGTGTCTTGTAGAATGAGGGAATGTCCATCAGACTATACGACTGGTAAACGTTAGTCACATAGTTGCTGTGGGTCAGAATAATACCTTTGGGATCGGCAGTGGTGCCTGAAGTATAGCAGATATTGGCAAAATCGGATGGCTTGACAGCTGAATGAATCTCCGTGAATTTTTCTTTGTTCCCCGGTTTTTCGAGCCACTCCCTGCCTGCCTTTCTTACCTCATTGAAATGGATTTCATTTTTTTCATACTCTTCCTGAGTGTCGAGGTGGATAATCTTTTCAATTGTCTGGCAGTCTTTGATAACCGTTTTCAGTTTTGCCGACTGTATCGAAGAGGCCAGTACCATTTTTGATTCGGAATGATTTATCCGGAACCTGATCTCTTCAGGATTGAGTTTGACAGAAAGGGGCACGTTGACAGCGCCGGCATATAAAATCCCAAGTTCACCAATAACCCAGTTGTTACGGCCTTCAGAGATAATACTCAGCCTGTCGCCCGGCTTGATACCCATCGTGATGAGACCGGCAGCAAACTCATATACCTGCTTCCTTGTTTCACCATAGGTGGTTCCTTCGTACTTTTCCTGCGGCTTTTCCCACAGATAAACATTGCTTTCATACTTTTCAACACTCTCTTCAAAAAACTGAATTATTGACTTCATCAGGCAGGTGGATTATATTAATGTTACTAAATATGTAATTACATTGTAATTACTTTATTAGAGGTAGGAATTTCCGGAGCCTAATATACAAAATCATTTTAAATCAATTATTGTTTGATCACATGGAAAAAAGTTTTATCCTTTGGATTGGTTTTCAATATTTTGTACTTTTGAAAGTAAAGGCTCAAAGTCCGGCCTCATTAATAGTATCTCATAAAATTTAACCATGAAGCATTTTTCGGTAGTTTTTCTGGCGGTGTTGCTGATTCTGCCTGTGTCGTGCAAGAAAATCAGGGAACGGGGGCTTTTCGGAAAGAAGGCTAAAACACTCGAGATGCTTCTTGCTCAGCAGGATAGTATAAGGGTGGCTGATTCATTGAAAAAGGTGGAGAACCGGCTGCGGGCTGTTGAGGAGGCAAGGCTTGACAGCCTCGTAAGGGCCGAACAGGAAAAGGCTGTCTTTGAAACCACCAGGAAATACAATATAGTTGTCGGCAGTTTTATAACTCCGGAATATGCCCTCGCATGGGCTGAAGAGTACAGGAAGATGGGTTATGATCCGCAGATAATCCGCATGACTGACAGCAGGTTTGAACTTGTTGTTGCTGAATCGCATGAACAATATTTACGGGCTTTCAGGAGGCTCGAACAGTTCCGTGATACAGTTGAGATCGATGCCTGGCTGTATGTGAGGAAGTGAGTTGAGCTACCTGAAAATTGTTGAATTCCTGTCGGGACCCACTGATACAATTGTTATTTGTACGCCTGTCTGTGCTTCGATGAATTCAACATAATTCTTCAGATTGACTGGCAGATCGCTGAATTTGCTTATCCCTCTTATATCTTCTTCCCATCCCGGCAGCTCTGTATAAACCGGTTCAATCACTGCGTTGTTATCAAATGGAACCTGATTTATAGTTTCTCCTCCTGCATTATAGGAAGTACAGACCTTTATTGTACGGAATCCCGAAAGGATATCTGCTTTCATCATGAAAAGCCTGCTTGTGCCGTTTATCATGATTGCATACCGGAGAGCCGGCAGGTCGAGCCAACCGCATCTTCTGGGCCTCCCAGTGGTTGCCCCGAATTCTGCTCCCTTTTTTCTTAAAAACTCCCCGGTTTCATCGTTCAGCTCCGTAGGGAAGGGTCCGCTGCCCACTCTGGTGCAATATGCCTTGAATATCCCGAATACTTCACCTATTGCCCTTGGTGAGACACCGAGCCCGGTGCAGGCACCTGCACTTATAGTGTTTGACGAAGTGACAAAGGGATATGATCCGAAATCCAGATCGAGCATCGTTCCCTGTGCACCTTCGGCAAGCACCTTTCTTCCGGAAGAGAACAATTCATTGACCAGGTATTCAGTGTTTTCAATCCTGAATTTCCTCAGGAGCTCAATTCCTTCAAACCAACGCTTTTCATATTCGCTGATGTCGAAATCAAAGTCCAGGTTCCTTAGAAGAGCCACATGAACCGCAGTCAGACAGTCATACATTGTCCTGAAGTCGTCAAGCAGAATATCTCCTGCCCTGAGGCCGTTACGGCTCGTCTTGTCTGTATATGCAGGTCCGATACCCTTAAGTGTTGAACCAATTTTCAAGCTGCCTTTTTTATTCTCATAAGCCGCGTCGAGAATTCTGTGGGTGGGCAGGATAAGGTTTGCCTTTGATGAAATGACAAGCCTTCCGGTCAGCTCATCCAGGGGGATCCCTAATTCCTCAATCTCCTGTTTGAAAACTGCCGGATCGAGAACAACTCCGTTTCCGATAATGTTAAGCTTTCCGGGATGAAATATCCCCGACGGAATAAGATGAAGGACATGCTTTTTATTGTTGAATTCAAGAGAATGACCGGCATTAGGCCCTCCCTGAAAACGGGCAACTACATCATAATCAGGGCTCAGAGCATCCACAATTTTTCCTTTCCCTTCATCCCCCCACTGAAGGCCAAGTAGTATATCAATCTTCATTAATCCTAAGGATTTATAAAACAGTTTCGAAGTTACAAAATATTCCGGCCTGCGATCACGTTGATAATATTATGTTGATAACTGAAGGGGAAATTCATGTTTTGCTTCTTATAATATCTGATCGGTAAACTAATTAATTGCCTTAATAAAATGAAAAAATTTGTGGTTTTATTTCTGTTGTCAGCGTTAACATTAAGCTCATTTGCCCAGGATGAGGTAATTGTTGCGTCTGAAAAGAATGTTTTGAAAGTAAACACATTGGCGCTGGTTGTCGGAACTGGTTCCATCTTTTATGAACGGGAAGTTTCCGACCTGGCTTCGGCTCAGATGGGAGTTGGCTTTATGAGTTATAATTTTGGAGATTCAAAGTTCACCGGACTGATTCTTACACCTGAAGCCAAGTTTTACATCAGGAAGAATGCCATTGACGGCTTCTATATCTCTCCTTACCTGAGGTATACTCAGTATGGGTATAAATCTGACGCTGGTGATAATGAGGGAAAATTCTCCGCTGTCGGAGGGGGTGTTGCTTTCGGAAGACAATGGATTTTCAAAAAGGGATTCGTTATCGACTTCTTCTTCGGCGGACATTACACCGACGGAAGCGTTGATATTCAGCAGGGTACTGAGCCTGAAGATATAACTAAGTTCAAAGGTTTTAAAACCAGGGTGGGTCTGTCGCTTGGTTTTGCATTTTAAAATCAAAAGTCTGCAGAAAAGGGGGATTAGTCAATCCCCTTTTTCATTTATTGGCGATATGTCGAGGTTTCCGTAGATGTAAAGCGAATGATACTGGGGAGTGAATCCGTGCATGCTGCATGCGGTCCGGATTATCTCCTGAATTCTGGGATCGCAGAACTCGATTACCTTGCCTGTCTCTAGATCGATAAGATGGTCGTGCTGGCCACATTGGTAGGCCCGTTCATACTGGGCAATGTTTTTTCCGAACTGGTGCTTTACAACGAGATTGCAGTCGAGAAGCAATTCAATTGTATTATACAACGTTGCCCTGCTTACTGCGTAATTCTTATTCTTCATGAAAATGTAAAGCGATTCCACATCGAAATGCCCTGCTCTCGAATATATCTCATCAAGAATAGAAAATCGTTCGGGCGTCTTCCTGTGTCCCTTCTTTTCCAGATATTCCCTAAATATCTGCTTTACTGTCGATCTGGTATCATGTTCAGCCATTTCGGATCCGGTTTTCTTGTCATTTTATTGTCGTTCCTGGGTATCGTGATGATTATTATCCGGTGATAATCATGAAAAATCCTCAACACGACTGATTGTGTCAATTCCCTTCACATTTGATAATTTCAGTATAAGGTTATTGAGGTCCTGGGTGTGATGAACAAAAAGGTCGATCGTCCCTTCAAAAATTCCCTCCCTGACATTGAAGTTTATATTTGTCATATTGACTTTAAGCTCAGAAGAAATAATATTAGTCAGGTCGTTTACAAGCCCTATCCTGTCGACACCGCTTACCTTTATACGTGCGAGGAAGGAGACAAGTTTGTGAATTGCCCACCTTACCGGCAGAATCCTGTTACCCTCGTTTGACATTATTCTGATTGCAGTGGGACATTTTGGCTTATGAATTACAATCGACCCCTGCGGCGAGTGATACCCGATAACTTCATCGCCGGGAATCGGATTGCAGCATTTTGCTATTTCGTACGACTGACCGGCATTTTCGATGTTTTCCCTCAGAAGAAAAGGCGCTGATGGATCAATCCTGCCCGTAATTGTTTCAACTTCTTCTTCCTTTTTGTCTTTTTTCTGTCCAAGAAGCTTAAGTTCCCAGTATTTTATTACATTTTTTGCCGGTGATTTCCTGATAACCTTCTTAAGATTGTCGGGGTTAATTGTTCCCAACTCTATTCCCGAATAGAGTTCATCTTTATTTGAAACATCATAAGCCTGCATCAGCTTTTTGAGTATCTCGGTGTTGGGAGTGGCTCCTATCTCGGCAAGTTTCATCTCGAGGACTTCCATCCCTCTCTGGATCCTGTTTGTAGTTTCGGTCCTGAGCACACCTTTGATGGCTTCCTTTGCCTTTGATGTGGTTACATACGAAAGCCATTCTCTTTCAGGCTTTGCAATGTCGGATGTGATAATCTCCACCTGGTCGCCGCTCATTAGTGTTGTTCCGATCGGATTCAGCTTATGATTGATCTTGGCACCAATAGCTTTGTTCCCTATCTCGGTATGAATTTCGTAGGCAAAATCGAGGGCTGATGCTCCTTTTGGCAGGCTTACAAGAGTTCCTTTCGGAGTAAATACCATAATTTCGGATGAAAAAAGGTTCATCTTGAACTCGTCAAGGAATTCAATCGGATTCTCAAGCGGGTTCTCAAGCATCGACCTGATCTTCTTTATCCACTTGTCGAGTTCAGTTTCGGGAGCATTGTCACCCTTATACTTGTAATGGGCGGCATAACCTCTCTCCGCTATTTCATCCATCCGCCGGCTTCGTATCTGGACCTCAACCCAGTGGCCTTCAGGTCCCATGACTGTTACATGAAGCGCCTCGTAGCCGTTTGGCTTAGGTCGGCTTACCCAGTCGCGCAGTCTGTCGGGCTTTGGAAGATATGTATCTGTGATTACCGAATAAATGTTCCAGCAGGTTGTCTTTTCAGGTATTCCGGGAATCGGGTCGAAAACAATCCTTACAGCCAGGACGTCATAAACTTCTTCGAACGGCACATTCTTCGCCTGCATTTTTGTCCAGATCGAGAATATCGATTTCGGACGACCGCTTATTTCGAAGGTAAGACCTGATTCATTGAGCTTGTTAATGATTGGAAAACTGAATTTGTTGATCAGAGAGTAATATTTTTTCTCTCCCAGCTTCATTTTCGAGGAGATCTCATCATATATTGCCGGTTGCCGGAATTTAAAACTAAGGTCTTCAAGCTCACTTTTTATTGCGTACAGACCAATTCTGTTTGCAAGCGGAGCGTAGAGAAAGATTGTTTCGCCGGCTACCTTCATCTTTTTATGCTCGGGCATCGATTCAAGAGTCCGCATGTTATGAAGCCGGTCAGCTATCTTTATCAGTATAACCCTCAGATCGTCCGACAGTGTCAGAAGCATCCTGCGAAAATTCTCAGCCTGAAGCGATGATGAGGTGCCCTTGTCGTATGTAGTGCTCGATATTTTTGTAAGACCGTCGATCAGGGAGGCTATTTTCGGTCCGAAATCCCTTTCAACTTCTTCCAGGGTGTAGTCAGTATCCTCAACGGCATCGTGAAGGAGGGCCGTAGCGATCGAACGTGCACCAAGACCTATTTCCTGATTAACTATTTTTGCAACAGCAATCGGGTGAATAATATAAGGTTCACCCGATTTACGGCGAAGATTCCAGTGAGCCTTGTTTGAAATATTGAATGCCTTTTCAATCAACTCACGGTCGCCCGGTTCCCTGCATCTTACCATGTTGTTAACCAGGGAATCGTATTCTGACTGAATCAGTTTTATGTCCTCCTCGTCGAATATATCCTTACTGCCCATAAAAACCAATTGTATTCTTTTCTGCCAGATACAAAGATAACGTAATTGATCTGAATTTAAACTGCCTTATGATTTGTAGCAGGCCGGAAGTTAAAGCATAATGCAACATTCAGGCAACGCCCGGTGTGTTACCTCCTTACTATTGTCAGCGTGCCGGTCCGGTCAATGATCCTTCCCGAAGGAGTGGCAATCCGGAGGTACCACATTACAACTCCCTGAGGAACAGGAGATCCTCCTGCTGTCCCATCCCATGATTCGGTGTTATCGCGTGTCTCGAAAAGGGTGTTTCTCCGCCTGTCGGCGATTATCAGCCTGTATTCTGAAGGTGTAAAGGTTGTAACCGGCCTGAAGAGATCATTAATACCATCACCGTCGGGAGTGAAGATGTTAGGAACAGTAACAACTTCCTCGATTGTTGTGCATGCAATTCCCGAAACGGATTCTCCTTCAATTCCAAACGGGTTATCCCTTTCAGAAGCCCTGATCCTGAAACAGACCTCCTCTTTTTTAAGCTGGTACATGATTTCCGGTATTCTGACAGAGAGAACAGTGTCGGAAGGTCCTGTGGTGGCCAAAGATTCAAACCCGTTTCCCTTATCGGCAAGAACGGTGTATGCAGAAACAGATCCGCGCCACTGGCGGTATTTATTCCATTTCAGGATAATCTCATTGCCTGTATTTGCAAGTGTCAGATGAATGTTTGATGCCGTATTGGATGTAGCCGTGGCTTGCTTGCAGATTACTGCAGAAAGCCTGTAGAAATATATTTCACCAGTGGTGGCTGACTTGTCGGAATAGACAAGCGACTCAATGTCACCGCCGGTAAACTGGTTTATCTGCTGAAACGACCCTGAAAATCCCGACCTCCTCTCAAGGGCGAATGTGTCGATATCCGATGCCGGGTCGATATTGAACGAAAGGTCGATTTCTCCGTCATCCGTAACAGTTGCGTAATCGGCATTAATCCATTGCGGGGGAGTTGTCAGACTGGCAATGGCTGATGTAAGATTTGATGAGGAAGTCTGTCCGTTCCCGAGGACAGCCTTTATTATAAAATCATATTTGCTGCCTTCAGTTATATTGCCGAGGCTGAATTCGGCTTCATCACTCTGCACCTGCCCGGCCAAAAAAAATGGCCCCCCGTTTTCCGATGCAATGATTTCATATCGTGATACTTCATAAGGAAATGAGGGATATCCGCTCCATGTAATCTTTATAAGGTTATTGCATGGATCGGGGCTGGATCTGGCATGTATTGTACACAACTTGTTTGAAAGCCGGCTTATGTTCCTGGCGTTGTCAAATGCCGCAATAACATAGCATTCAGACCTTTCTTTTGAATAAAGGTTCAGGAAGGAGTAACTTGTTGCTGAAGGGTTGAACACAGAGTCGATTATATACCCTTCTTCGTTTCTGAAATTGTAAAGGGCATAGCCTGCAAGATCGGGTTCTGTGTTTGCGGTCCATAGCAACTCTGTAAATCCGCTCTCCTGATTTATTGTTACAAGCAGCAGGATGGGAGCTGCAGGTTGTTCCTCATCTGTCTGGCCGTTTGCCTGCATAAAAGCAAGCGATATCAGAATTATAAGGATGTATGTGAGCTTTTTGTTCATCAACCTGCTGTAATCTCGTAAATATCGCCGGTATTATAGTAGGAATTAGCGAGTTTTATCAATTCTTCGGGAGTTATTGTCCTGATTGTATGCATAATAGTTGAAAAATAACTCATATCGAGGCCGAATTCCCATGCTGATCTGAAGCTTTCGGCTATCGCCATTGGCCCGTCGAATAATCTGACAATCTCTCCGGCAATGTAATTGCTTACTACTTCTATTTCACCAGGTGTAACAGGTGTTGTCAGCAGCAGGTTTATCTCCTTTTTTATTTCATCAACAGCCTTGCCGGCATTTTCCCTGCCGACTTCGGTTGTTATCATCCTGAAGCCAGACTTGTCGAATGATGAGACAATAGAATGAATCCCGTATGTGTAGCCTTTTTCTTCCCTTATATTCTTCATAAGACGCGAACCGAAATAACCGCCCAGGATCACATTAAGGAACTTCAAACCGGGGTAATCGGGATGCCGCTTGTTTATTGTTGCAGCTCCAATTCTTATTGCAGTTTGTACTGCTCCCTTCTTCTTTATATGTTCCTTTCTTACAGGGGAGCCTTCAATTATGCTTACTTTCTCATTGTTTTGAATTTTCTCAGATCTGAGACTTCCGAAGTGTTTTTCAAGTGAGGCTGCTGCAGAACCGGGAATCTTGCCTGATACGATTACAGCCATCTCTTCGGGGCGGTATAAGCGGGAATGGAAATCCTTTAGAAGGGATGAAGTCATTCCGTCGAAATCAGGTTCGCCAACCTTTCTTCCATACGGATGATTCTGTCCGAAAATGCATTCGAAGAACCTGTCACTTGCTATGTTCTGGACCTTTTCCCTGTTGATTCTGAACCAGTTTAGTCTTTTCTTCATAAGCTTTTCAAGCTCTTTCTCCGGGAAAACCGGACGGAAAAGAACCTCTGCAATCAGTTCAAGCGACTTGTCGAAATACCTGCTGAGGAAAAAAGCTGTAAGGCCGGCTGTGTCCCTTTCAGCCTGAAGGTTCAGGAATATCCCGTAGTAGTCGAGCAAAGCATTCAGCTCTTCAGATGTATACCTTGCGGAACCCTCTGTAAGCATCATATTGGCTGAACTTGACAGCAGCGGAAGGTGTTCCTTAATAATACCTGCTCTGAAGACACACTCAATCCGGATTACATCCTCCGTTCCTGCCTCAATCATGTAAACCCGGGCCCCATTGTCCAACTCAAGCGACTTTAATTGAATATCGATTTGTGCATCAAATGGATGTACCGGTGGTTGTATTCTCTGGAAACCGCTCATTTGCCTTTCTTTTTTGAGGCTATGTAATACAATGTGGAACAATTCTCCGGATTAAGGTAACGTATTGCTGAATCCATTATCATTTGCCTGTTTACTGCCCGGTAGTTTTCAATTTCCCTGTTTATCCGCGATGCATCCCCAAGCAGTTCATAAACCGAGAGATTGAGCGCTTTGTTCAGTATGCTTGTATTCGACAGTACTGTTGATGATTCGTATCTGTTCTTCACCTTGTCGATTTCAGAATCGGGAGCAACACTGTCTTTTAGTTCGTCAATTACAAAACAGACAGCCTTTTCGGCTTCTTCAATATTTACACCCTTCATTAGTTTTCCGGTCACTATCACAAGTCCCGGATCGAAGTCGGATGTTATGTATGCATTTATCTCGCTGAAGAGGTTTAGATCCCTGACGAGCCTGTTATAAAGCCGGCCTGATTCGCCCCCTGCAAGCAGGTCGGTTATCAGGTCCATTGTGTTGAAATCGGAGCCGGACCGGGGTCCCATATGCCAGGCTTTGTAAAGAG
The DNA here is from genome assembly GCA_964555805.1 of uncultured Rikenellaceae bacterium. Taxonomy (GTDB): domain Bacteria; phylum Bacteroidota; class Bacteroidia; order Bacteroidales; family VadinHA17; genus LD21. The sequence continues at coordinate 6,217 of CAZKTX010000035.1, read as the reverse complement.
CAGAGGCAGGTAGATCCCTTTCAACTGTCATGCGTCTTTCTTCGGTCTGGAAAGGTTCGGAAGGCAGGTTCCTTACATGCTGTTCGCCCGGGGGGATGGAGCCAAACCATCTGAGCGCCAGATCGTATGCCCTTTCAGGAGTAATATTGCCTGTAAGGGTCAGGATTGCCTTTCCCGGATTATAGTGACGACTAAAGAAGCGCTTAACATCCTCAAGGCTTATTCTTCCTATATGCGAGGGATCAATTCCGATTGTAGGCCACCTGTAAGGGTGAGTCGTGTAGGCCAGCGGCCTTAGCCTGAGCATAGCGTCGCCATATGGCTGATTGAGATACCGTTGCTTGAATTCTTCAATAACAACACTCTTCTGAACATCCAGCTTACTGCCGGTAAAACCCGGGGCCAGCATCCTGTCGGATTCGAGCCAGAATGCAGTCTCTATATTGCCGGCGGGCAGAGTGATGTAATAGTTGGTTATGTCGTTGTTTGTGAATGCATTGTTCTCGCCTCCTGCAAGCTGAAGCGGGAGATCGTATTCCGGGATGTTATCAGTACCGCAATACATAAGGTGTTCAACAAGATGCGCCATCCCGGTCAGCGAGGGATCTTCATCCCTCGAGCCGGCATCATACAGAATATTCATGGCAACGAGAGGTGTTGACCGGTCCTCGTGCACTAACAGCCTCAATCCGTTATCCAGCCTGTAACTCCTGAAATCAACCATTTCGGGGAAATTTGGGAAAAGACAAACTTAATTAAAAAACAAAGACACTTGGTTAATGTTTTTATCTTTGCAGGGTTATGCCGGTAATCAGGTTTTTCAGAAAGCTAGTTTCGAAACAATTCAGTGAGATCGATCAGTCGAGGCTCATTTATATCCTCGCACTCGCTGTTGGATTATTCAGCTCAATTGCCGCCGCAGTACTTAAGAATTCAATCCATTACACCCGAAGAATACTTACTGAAGGCATTACCCCCGAGTCAGGGAGTTACCTGTATCTGATTTATCCATTTCTCGGAATCCTGCTTACAGTATTATTTGTAAGGTTTATTGTAAGAGACAATATCGAACACGGTGTGAGCCGGGTGCTTCATTCAATATCGAGAAAGAAAAGCAGGATCAACAGCCATAACAACTGGACTTCCCTTCTTGCAAGTACTGTTACAATTGGTTTCGGCGGATCGGTGGGAGCAGAAGCCCCTATTGTCCTGACAGGTTCATCAATCGGTTCAACTGTAGGCAGGTATTTCGGCCTTAATTACAGGTATGTTACACTCCTCATAGGATGCGGTGCCGCTGGCGCTGTGTCAGGGATATTCAAGGCCCCCATTGCGGGAATTGTCTTCACACTTGAGGTGCTCCTGCTCGATCTGACAATGTCTTCGATAGTACCGCTTCTCATTTCCTCAGTCACCGCCGCAACTGTGGCGTATTTCCTTATGGGCGACAACGTCCTGCTGTCGTTTACTGTCACCGGGGCCTTCAACATTCGTAACATTCCCTGGTACGTTCTTCTGGGAGGTATTACAGGTCTGGTTTCAGTCTACTTTACAAGGCTGACTCTGTTTCTCGAAGCCAGATATAAGGAGATCCGGAATACTTATATCAGGTTGCTTTCGGGGGGACTCGTTCTGGGAATTCTTGTTTTTCTCTTCCCTGCTTTCTATGGTGAGGGTTATGATGCAATAATGGCTCTGCTCGAAGGAGAATCTGAATCATTGTTCCGGAGTTCGCTGTTTTCACATCTTGGCAACGGATACCTTGTATTTTCGCTTTTCTTTCTATGTCTTATCCTGTTGAAGGTAATCGCAAGCAGCTCTACCACTGGTGCGGGAGGAGTAGGTGGAATATTTGCCCCGACACTTTTTCTGGGAGGAGTGACAGGTTTTCTGACCGCCAGCGTTCTTAACAAGTTTGCGTTACTTGATCTTCCGGATAATCGCTTTGTCCTGGTAGGTATGGCTGGCACAATGTCGGCAGTTATGCATGCACCATTGACTGCAATCTTCCTTATTGCAGAAATAACCGGAGGCTATTCACTTCTTATTCCGCTTATTATTACATCGACTACCGCCTATATTACAATAAAGGGCTTTGAACGGCACTCAATATATCATATTCAACTCGCTGAAAAAGGAGAACTGATAACACACGACAAGGATAAGGCGGTTCTTACAATGATGGACTGGAAAAAAGAAATTGAAAGAGACCTTATAACCGTCCGCGCTTCCGATAACCTCGGTGAACTTGTCAAAACTATAGCAAAATCACCAAGGAATATTTTTCCTGTTGTTGACGAGTTCAATATTCTTCAGGGAGTGGTCCATCTTGATGATGTACGGGAGATAATGTTCAACAGCGACCTCTACAAGTCAGTCTTTGTAAAGGATATGATGACAATTCCTCCCACGTATCTTGACCTGGGAGAAAGCGTCGAGGCCGTTATGGAAGCATTTACAAAAACTGATGCATGGAACCTGCCGGTACTCGATAAAGGTTATTATGTGGGTTTCTTATCCAAATCGAGGATATTTGGTACCTACCGTGATTTGCTCGTTCAGTTTTCACAGGAATAGAATCCGGACCAGACTTTTCTATTACCTTATCATTTAAATTAAATTAGTTAAGGATTCACAAAGACTTTTCCTATTTCCATTATATTTGTCAATGGGAGGGGATTGAAAATTACTCAGCAACCTCTGACATAAACTATCCATTTAATCATAATTTATAGAAATTCACATACTTATCATGAAAGACACATTGATCTTCGATCTTATCGAGAAAGAACGTCAGAGGCAACTGAACGGGATCGAGCTTATTGCTTCGGAAAATTTTGTCAGCCAGCAGGTGCTGGATTCAATGGGATCGGTACTCACAAATAAATATGCAGAGGGTTATCCGGGATACAGGTATTACGGAGGATGCGAGATAGTAGATCAGACCGAGCAGATAGCGATCGACAGGCTGAAACAGCTCTTCGGTGCCGAGTATGCAAACGTTCAGCCCCATTCCGGCGCCCAGGCCAACATGGCAGTTTTCTTTACTGTTATGAAACCAGGTGATACATTCATGGGATTGAACCTGGCACACGGCGGCCATCTTTCGCACGGATCTCCTGTGAATTCATCAGGTATACTTTACAGACCGGTAGCCTATAGTGTAAAGGAAGCTGACGGACTCGTCGATTATGATATGATGGAGGAGCTTGCACTGAAAGAAAAGCCAAAAATGATAATAGGCGGCGCATCGGCCTATTCACGCGAGTGGGATTACGAGCGGATGAGAAAGATTGCTGATGCTGTCGGTGCTATGTTCGTTGTGGATATGGCACATCCGGCTGGACTGATCGCAGCCGGACTTCTTAAGAATCCGCTGAGATACGCTCACATTGTCACGTCAACTACGCACAAGACCCTGAGAGGACCCAGAGGCGGTATTATTCTGATGGGTAAGGATTTTGTCAATCCGTGGGGAATTACAACGGCAAAGGGTGAGGTAAGGATGATGTCATCACTGTTAAACTCAGCTGTTTTTCCCGGAGTTCAGGGCGGTCCGCTCGAACATGTAATTGCATCCAAGGCTGTTTCATTCGGAGAAGCTCTCCTTCCGGAATTCGGCTTATACCAGGCACAGGTTAAAAAGAATGCTGCTGTTATGGCTGAGGCATTTATGGCCTTGGGCTACAAGGTTATTTCAAATGGTACAGACAATCACCTGCTGCTTATAGACCTGAGGACAAAATTCCCGGATATTTCCGGTAAAAAAGCTGAGAATACGCTCGTACAGTCACATATCACAGTGAACAAAAACATGGTACCCTTCGATTCCAGATCACCGTTCCTGACATCCGGACTCAGGGTCGGAACCCCGGCTGTAACAACCAGGGGGATGAAGGAAGAACACATGGGGGTAATTGTAAATCTTATTGACGATGTTCTCTCAAATATCGACGGTGAGGGAGTTGTAAAGACCGTGGGTGACAAGGTGCGGGATCTTATGAAACCGTTTCCACTTTTTAGCTATTAATGACGATTTGCCTTAAATCTATCTCAGCACAAAGTTATATGTGATTGTCCCCTTCTGAACGGCCGGTGCATCTGTCTTGGGATCGAACCTTGCCTTAAGGGCTGCTTCCTTTGCAACCCTGAGAAGATTTTCTTCAAGAGTAGTAGAGCCTTTAACCCCTGGGATAGCTTGTATCACTTTGCCAGACCTGTCGACACTGACTTCTACAACAACCTTGCCTTCGACCTGGTATTCATAATTAGGCTTTGGCAGTGACTGAAATCCTCTGCCTTCAAGATCATATGAGATTCCCTGGTTGCCCAGTCCGCTTCCGTCGCCCCTGTTCTGGGAGTCGACCGATCCTGTTGGCACACCCTGGTTCCCCGTTCCGCCTGCCACTCCTTCGCTTGTGGAAGTAGTCCCTGCATTTTTTGAGCCTGCCAGTGCATCCCGGGTTTTATTTTTGATATCAGCTTCTCTTTTTTGTTCAGCCTCAACCCTCTTTTTCTCAGCTTCTTCAGCTTCCTTCCTCTTTCTTTCAGCCTCAATCTGTTCCCTGATTTTCCGGTCGGCTTCAATCTTCTCAAGTCTCTTTTTTTCAGCTTCGGGATCCACCTTCTTTACCTCGGGAGCCTCCTCTGTGTCCTGGGTGAGTATGGCTTCCTCGTTCTGAATATCTTGTGCGACCTGCGGCGGTGGACTTGATGGCTCTGTTTCGACCGGAGGAGCAGACGGTTCAATCATTCCGAAACCCGTCTCATCCAGACCGAAATTAACAAGGATACCTTCTTCTCTTTCAGGCGGTTCGGAAGGGGTGAAGGCAACAATGACCATAAGCAGCATCGTAATCAGGCCGATTATTGATGTGCCTATGATTCCCTTCTTTTTTTCGCTGGGAATGCTCCGTAAGCTGTTATTTGGGCGAGGTTGCAATTATCAGTTTATAATTATTTGCCTGAGCAATGTTAAGTACTGCCACGACTGTCTCGAAAGGTACGTTTTTATCCGCATGAAGGGAAATATATGTCTCGGGATCTGCTCCCAGCTTTTCCTTGAGGAGCGCTTCCATTGTCTCAAGCGTCACAGGCTGCTGTTCGAGATAGTATTTCTGATCAGCTGTAATTGAAATAGTTGTCTGCGGCTTTGCAGATGTCTGTGTACTCCCCTTTGGCAGGAGAAGTTTGAGTGCGGTAGGATGCACAAGCGTCGACGTAAGCATGAAGAAGATGAGAAGATTGAATACAACATCCGTCATCCCTGTCGAGCTGAAATTAACACTTATTTTATTTCTCTGGGATAATGCCATGTCAGCGACCTGTTTTTAATGGTTCATTCAGAATATCCAGAAATTCAGTCATTGTGGCCTCAAGGCTGAATACAACCTTTTCGGTCCTGACTACAAGTGTATTGTAGGCAAAGTACCCCAGTATCCCGACAATAAGTCCGGCAACAGTTGTTATAAGAGCTGTATAGATACCACCCGACATCATCGAAATATCTATATTATTTCCTGCCTGTTCCATATTGTAGAACGACTGAACCATCCCTATTACTGTTCCGAGAAATCCAAGCATTGGTTCGGCTCCTGCAATAGTTGCCAGAGTGGGAAAGCCTCTTTCGAGTTTCGAAATCTCCAGTTTGCCCACATTTTCAACAGCCGTAGAGATATCGTGAAGCGGCCTGCCGAGCCTGCTTATTCCCTTTTCAACCATCCGGGCCGACGGAGAATCGGTCGATTTGCACAGCGCCATAGCAGCATCGATCTTACCGTCATGTATATAGTCCTTAATCCTGTTCATGAAATTCGTGTCCTGCCTTGAGGCCCTTTTTATAACATAGAACCTTTCAATGAAAATGTATGTGGCAACCAGGAATAGAAGGAAGATAGGTATCATAACCCATCCACCCTTGACTGCAAAATCCAGGAGTGTCAGCTTCTGAGCAGCCGTAACCGCAGTTTCCTGACCCTCCTGCATGAGTAATTGTAGAAATCCCATATTTCCCCTGTTATTAATTTATTATGAATGAATTAATTATCTTGTTCCTGCAATTTATTCAACGGGCGAATTTATTAAAAAACGGAAAACAGGCCTAGTCTATTATTGTGTGTTAATAACATTATTGCATTATTTATTAACTCTTATTCCCGGATACTGACCTCTTCTTCCTTTTTGAATTCTGACGGAGGTTTTTTCCTGAAGAGGTCTG
>CAZKTX010000034.1:0-24870 GCA_964555805.1 uncultured Rikenellaceae bacterium | reverse complement strand
AAAGCCTTCGCATCTTCCGGAGTAGTAATTCCCCTCTGGACCATCAGGTTGGCAAGCGCCTCCGAAATATTCTGAACACCTGCAAGCTGTCTAACAACTGCCGTATCTCCCTTCTCCTTAATCACCCATCTCTTTTCCATTCTTCAGTCAATTTATCCATTTCAGGTCGAAAACCTCCCGGAGGTTATTTTTGACCAGCAGTTTTATCTTTTCCTTGTCCTGTTTTCCGCCAAGTTCCTTCTCAAGTGAAGTGACTCCCTTGTCGGTATACCCGCAGGGGTTAATATAGTTAAAATAAGTCAGGTCGGTATTTACATTGAAAGCAAAGCCATGCATTGTGACATATTTACTTGCCCTCACCCCTATCGCGCATATTTTCCGCGGCTTCTTCCCCTGTTCAGTATCGATCCACACGCCGGTTGCATCCTTCAGCCGTGAGGCCCTGATGCCAAAAGAGGCGACTGTAAGTATTACGGCCTCCTCGAGCCTTGAAATATACTCCCTGAGGCCGATCCCGATCTCTTCGAGGTCGAAGATCGGATAACCGACAATCTGTCCGGGTCCGTGATATGTTATATCCCCTCCCCTGTTGGTCCGGTAAAACTGAGCATCCTTTGTCTGAAGCTGAATATGGTCGATAAGCAGGTTGTCTTCCGATCCGCTCTTTCCAAGAGTATATACATGAGGATGTTCGACAAGGAATAGTGTTCCGGGTTGTACCGGTTCATCGACGGGGTTGTTTTCCTGAAGGGCAATCTTTCTGCTGATTATCTTTCTGAAAACATTTTCCTGCAAATCCCACGCTTCCTTGTAGTCCTTTATTCCAATATCCTGATATAAAACACTATAGCTCAAATCAAATTAGATCGGTTAATTCAGTACAATATAGTTATTTTTCATCAAGACCCATTTGTTTTTCGGAATGAAAAGAGGATCTCACAAGAGGATGGCATTCCACATATTCAAATCCCGCGGCGAATGCCAGTTTTCTGTATTCCGTGAATTTATCCGGGGTAACAAAACTGACAGCCTCCATGTGGTTCATTGTCGGCTGCAGGTATTGCCCCACAGTAAGTATACTGCATCCTGCTTTCCGGAGGTCATGTATAGTATCTGCTACTTCAGAGTCTGTTTCCCCTAGTCCCAGCATTAAGCCCGATTTGGTCCGCACTCCTTTTCCCGAAATGAATTTCAGGACATTCAGGCTGGTCTCATATTTAGCTTTTGTCCTGATCAGAGGAGTAAGCCTTCTGACCGTTTCAATGTTATGGGAGATAATGTCGGGTTTCGAATCAATTAGACGTTGCAGGTAAATTTCCTCTCCGTCGAAATCAGGTATGAGTGTTTCTATTGTAATTCCCGGGTTTTCATGTTTTATCATTCTGACTGTTTCGGCCCAGAACGATGAGCCCCTGTCGGGAATGTCGTCGCGGTCGACTGATGTAATTACGCAATGTTTCAGTCCGAGCGACCTTATGCTGGCAGCAAGCCGGGCCGGTTCTTCAGGGTCGGGCGGGAGTGGTTTGCCTGTCCGTGTGGCACAGAACCTGCAGGCTCGTGTGCAGATGTCGCCCAGTATCATGAAGGTTGCCGTGCCGGCATTCCAGCACTCGCCTATATTCGGGCAGTTACCGCTTGTGCATATTGTATTGAGATTGTTAAGCTCCACTATCCTCTTCACCCTGGAATAGTTTTCCCCGCTTGCCCTCTGCATCTTAAGCCATTCCGGCAATCTTCTCCCCCTTTGCATGTCTGGATAATGAACGGCAAATTTACTAAAAATTAGCTAAGTTGCATCTTACCACTGTTCCCGGTTGCATTTTACGTTCCACCCCCCAGGTTGGTCCTGAAATCTGCAATAAAGGATCTGATGTAATAAAATGCCGGCAGTCAAATAACAAAAAAAACTATATTTGTTAAGTGACATTTTATTCGATTAATCATATAAAAAAAAATATGCCAGAGAACGAATTCAGAATCAATAAAGACTACCAGACTGTAATCGGGGATTTCCCGAAAGTCGGGATCCGGCCGGTGATTGACGGCCGTGAAAGAGGAGTACGCGAGTCGCTTGAAAAGCAGACAATGGGGATGGCCAAAGCTGCGGCCGATCTGATCAGCAAGAATTTAAGGTACCCGAACGGGAAGCCTGTTGAATGTGTTATTTCCGACTCTACAATCGGCCGGGTGGCTGAGGCTGCATCATGTGCTGAGAAATTCAGGAAGAACGGCGTGGGACTGACCCTTACAGTTACCCCGTGCTGGTGTTATGGAAGCGAAACAATAGATGTCGATCCCGTGATGCCAAAGGCAATCTGGGGCTTCAACGGCACAGAAAGGCCGGGAGCAGTATATCTGGCAGCCGCTCTTGCAGGACATGCCATGAAAGGACTTCCGGCATTCGGCATTTACGGACGCGATGTGCAGGATGCAGGCGACAAGAACATTCCCGAAGATGTTTCGGAAAAGATACTCCGCTTTGTGAGGGCAGCGCTGCCCGTTGCTTTTATAAAAGGCAAGTCATACCTGTCGATGGGTTCCGTTTCAATGGGAATTGCAGGTTCAATCGTCAGGGAAGATTTCTTCCAGGAATATCTGGGGATGAGGAACGAATACGTCGACATGAGTGAATTCAACCGCCGGCTTAATGAAGAGATCTTTGACAAGGAAGAATTTGGCAGGGCGCTTGCCTGGACTAAGAAATACTGCAAGGAGGGAAAAGATCTGAACGAAAAACCCTCATCGAGGAAAAGGAAGGACCAGGAATGGGAGACTGTTATCAAAATGGCCCTGATAGCCCGCGACCTCATGGTTGGAAATCCAGTGCTGAAAAAGCTTGGTTTTGGTGAGGAATCCCTTGGTCACAATGCAATACTGGCCGGATTCCAGGGTCAGCGTCAGTGGACCGATCACATGCCCAACGGCGATTTTCTTGAGGCGATACTTTGTTCCTCCTTCGACTGGAACGGGATCAGGCCTCCTTACCTTGTTGCAACTGAAAATGATGCAATGAACGGAGTGCCGATGCTGTTCGGTTATCTTCTCACAAACACGGCCCAGATGTTTTCTGACATACGCACCTTCTGGAGCGCTGCTGCAATTGAAAGGGTTACCGGCGCGAAACCTTCAGGGCTTGCTGCCAACGGGATCATTCACCTTATCAACTCAGGGGCTTCCGCGCTCGATTTCTCTGGCAGGGAACGCAGAAAGGGAGAAGCATGTATAAAACCATTCTGGGATATAACCCCGGAAGATGCGGCCGAATGCCTGAAAGCAACTAAATGGTCGCCTGCAAACACCGGATATTTCAGGGGAGGAGGCTACTCGTCCCAATTTACAACAGAGGATGTGATGCCAATAACAATTTCGAGGGTTAATCTTGTCAAGGGGATTGGTCCGGTAATGCAACTGGCAGAAGGATGGACTGTCGATCTTCCCGAAAAGATGAACAAGATACTCACCGACAGAACCGATCCGGGATGGCCTACAACATGGTTTGCACCAAGGCTTACCGGCAAGGGGCCCTTTACAGATGTCTATTCCGTGATGGCCAACTGGGGAGCCAACCATTCGGCTTCGAGCTACGGCCACATCGGGGCCGACATGATAGCGCTCGCCTCCCTTCTGAGGATACCTGTATGCATGCACAACGTTCCTGATGAAAAGATATTCAGGCCAAACTCATGGAATGCATTCGGCATGGACAGGGAAGCATCTGATTACAGGGCCTGTGCAAGTTACGGTCCCCTTTACGGGTAATTACTGGGACAGGAAAAACCTATATATATAAATACACGGTTACAACATTGAAATAAAATGGAAACATCCCCTCAGGAAAGGAAACTTGAAATTGGTCCTGATACATTAAAAAATCTGAACACTATCAGAATATGGACCACGTTCCTTTCGGTGCTTGGCTTTATTCTGATTGGGTTGTTCATTATTGCGGGAATTGCCACAGGCATGTTCCTTACAACCTTCAGCACCACAAAGGCAGCCCTGGGCATCCCCGAATCGATGGTTGTTATTCTTTTGTTTGTGGCCGGTGCGATTTCACTGTTTCCGGTCGTGTTCCTGTTCCGGTTTTCGAAAAACATAAGGGATGCCGTTCAGAACAACGATCAGCAGAAGCTCGACAGGGGAATAAGGAACCTGAAGAAACACTTCACTTTCATAGGGATCCTGGTTATTATTGCAATCACTGTCTATGCTGTGGGGCTTATATATGCCGGAGCATCGATATCATTTCTCAAAGGGGCCTGACCGATGCAGCGCGATACGGCAATTGTTTTTGACTGCGGTGCAACAAACGTCAGGGTGGTTGCAATCGACGCATCAGGAAGCATACTTGCATCTGAATCATTCCCGAATTCAACACAGCCCGACCCTTTTTACCCGGAATACAGGATATGGGACACAGGTGAGATATGGGTAAAGATGTGCCTTGCGTCACGGAAGGTTCTGGGAAAGATTGAACCTGCAAGAATTGCCGGTGTCACGGTCACCACTTTCGGTGTCGACGGGACCTTTTTCAGCAGGGAAGGCAGGATGCTCTACCCGGTTGTTTCATGGCAATGTGACAGGACAAAGAAAATTATGTCCTCGATCGGCAAGTATATCTCTCAGGATGAACTTTACAGCGAGAGCGGAGTTCTTCCATACAGCTTCAATACAATTTACAAGCTGATATGGTTTCTTGAGAACAGGCCGGAAATCATTTCCGGCAGTCACAGGTTTCTTTTCATGCCTTCGGTTTTCATCAGGCAGCTCACGGGTGAAATGGTGAATGACGCCACTATGGCCGGCACATCGATGATGATGAACCAGCGGGAGAGGAAGATATCAGACATGATTCTGGAAAAGACAGGCATTGGCAGGGAGCTGATGGGGCCGCTTGCCGAACCCGGGACAATTGTCGGAACTGTAAGCAGGAAAGCCTTTGAAGAAACATTAATCCCTGCCGGCACTCCTGTTGTGGCGACAGGGCACGACACCCAGTTTGCCATTTTCGGATCGGGCGCCGGAAAAGATGAGCCGGTGCTCAGTTCAGGAACCTGGGAAATACTGATGGTCAGGGCTCGAACTTTCAGGGCCGGACCTGAGCAACTCGACATGGGTATCACCACAGAACTCGACTCCAGACCGGGTCTTTTCAACATAGGTACTCAATGGATTGCTTCGGGAGTAATAGAATGGGTACGCCGTAATCTTTTCAGTGATCTGGGAGATGATGCTTTTGAACTTATGATTGATGGAGCTGAAAAAGTCGCTGAAGGCTGCAACGGAGTGAAGGTTATCCCCAGGTTCTACCAGGAAAGGGAAGGCATCCCGGGAGGACAGATCCTCGGACTTACGATGGAATCGACAAGGGACGAAATATTCAGGGCTGTTCTCGAATCACTATCCAAAAGGCTGGCAGAAGGCATGACCGCACTTGAAAATGCAGGAGGGTTCAGGGCGGAAAACATACTATGCGTTGGAGGAGGATCGCGTAACCGGCTGTGGAACAAGCTCAGGGCAAAATCAGCCGGAGTGCCGATCAGGATAATAAAGCAAAAGGAGACTACAGTGCTCGGAGCTTCTCTTTTCGTTCAGGCCGCCTGCGGAAACTTCAAAACGCCGGAGGATGCCAGGTCGGAAATCAATTACAGCATAGAGGTTATAGAACCCTGATAATTAACAGAACAACAACCGGAACAGGCAGACACCTTATTTAAAAAAGTAAACATTTTCAGGACTGATCTGTTTATAAATAAGTTAACCGGAAATTAAAATGGATATAGCATATTTCAACGGCGCCTTCATACCCAGGGATGAAATCAGGATAAGTCCTGACGACCGCGGATTTTTGTTTGCCGAAGGCATTTATGAAGTTGTAAGATGGTACCAGGGATTCTTTTTTGACATGGATGGTCATGTGGCAAGGATGAAAAGAAGTCTCAGGGAAACGCTGATTTTGTGGCCGGAGGAGGACAAATTTCCGGTAATTGCAAGGGAACTGGTTAAGCTGAATCATCTCGATAATTCACAGGCTCTTGTTTATCTTCAGGTAACACGGGGAGCAGCAAGCCGTACCCATGCATTCCCCTCGCCTCCGGTAAGTCCGACAGTTTACGCATTTGCCAGGGAATTCGTACCCGAAAATGCCGGCAGAGAGGCCGGAGTTGCATTAACAGTTAAGGAAGACATCAGGTGGGCGCGCTGCGACATCAAATCAATTGCTCTTTTGCCCAACACGCTTGCTTTTCAGGACTCTGTAAGCAACGGTTTCTTTGAATGTGCCTTTGTAAGGGACGGATCAATCACCGAGTGCTCTCATTCAAATATTTTCTTTGTTCAGAAAGGGATTCTCTTTACGCATCCTGAATCGGAAAGCATTCTTTCCGGCATTACACGGAAAAACATAATCAGACTGGCCCGCAGGGAGGGCATCCCGGTAAAGGAAGAAGCAATAGCTCTTAAAAAACTGTCGAAGGTACAGGAGATATTCATAACAAACACATCAGGTGAAATCACCCCTGTCGTCAGGGTTGACAATTTTGAGATCGGAGGAGGAGTCCCCGGACCCGTTACAAGGATACTCAGGGAACGGTTCAACGATCAGATCTGCTCGCTGAAACATTCATAAACCACATTCAGCCGTTGGCTGAATTTTGATATCTTTGCACAAATTTTAAGCGACCGGTTTATGATGTTAAGTGAACAGGAACTGATACGGAGGGATTCGCTTGCAGAGCTCAGAAAGCTCGGCATCGATCCGTATCCGGCAGCCCAATACATGACGAATGCCTTTGCTGCCGATATATTGAATGAATTTGACAAGGATGAATCGAAGTTCGGGGATGTATGCCTTGCCGGCAGGATAATGAGCCGCCGGATCATGGGGAATGCATCCTTTGCCGAACTGATGGATTCAACGGGAAGGATACAGATCTATGCCAGAAGGGATGATCTCTGTCCGGGTGAGGACAAAACCCTTTACAACACAGTATTTAAGCGTCTGCTCGACATTGGTGACATAATCGGGGTGAGGGGTCATGTTTTCAGGACCCAGATGGGTGAGATAACGGTTCATGTAAAGGAATTCACAATATTAAGCAAATCAATAAGGCCGCTGCCGGTTGTAAAGGAAAAGGACGGGGTTTTGTATGATGCAGTTACCGATCCCGAGATGCGCTACCGACAGCGTTATGTTGATCTCATAATAAATCCGCAAGTCCGCGACGTGTTCCGGAACAGGACAAGGATAGTACAGTCGATGCGCGAGCTTTTCAATTCACAGGGTTATCTTGAAGTTGAAACTCCCATCCTCCAGCCAATTCCCGGAGGCGCTTCAGCAAGGCCATTCATAACGCACCACAATGCACTCGACATACCGCTCTACCTCAGGATTGCCAATGAGCTTTACCTCAAGAGGCTGATAGTGGGAGGATTCGAGGGAGTTTACGAGTTCGCGAAGGATTTCAGGAATGAAGGGATGGACAGGAACCATAATCCCGAGTTCACCGTACTTGAGATATATGTGGCGTACAAGGACTATTTCTGGATGATGAGTTTCACAGAGGAAATAATCCGCAAGGCGGCAGTTGATATTCACGGCCGGTCGGAAATCGTCTACGGAGACAAAAAAATTGACCTCACTCCTCCTTATAAAAGAATATCGATGACCGATGCAATCAGGGAGAATACAGGGATTGACATCACGGGAATGACGGAGGACGAACTCAGAAAGGTTTGTGACAGGCTTGAAGTGCCTCATTCACCGGAGATGGGAAAGGGCAAACTCATCGATTCGATTTTCGGGGAAAAATGCGAGCATACATATATTCAGCCCACTTTCATAATCGATTATCCAACCGAAACCTCACCGCTTACAAAGATGCACCGGAGCAAGCCAGGTCTTGTCGAAAGGTTTGAGCTGATGATAAACGGCAAGGAGATAGCAAATGCCTATTCGGAGCTTAATGACCCTGTTGATCAGCTTGAGAGATTTCAGGATCAGCTGAAGCTCTCTGAAAAGGGTGATGATGAGGCAATGTTCATTGACCTCGATTTTGTAAAAGCGCTCGAATACGGCATGCCTCCAACCTCCGGGATGGGTATTGGCATCGACAGACTGGCAATGCTGCTTACAAATCAGCCATCGATCCAGGATGTTCTCCTGTTTCCTCAGATGAAACCGCTGATCCAGAAACCCCTTCTTGAAAGTACAAAAGAAGAATACCTTGAAGCCGGGATACCGGAAGAATGGATTGACCCGCTGAAGAAGCTCGGGTTCACGACACTCGCAAAGCTCAGGGAGACGGCGAAGGCTGGCAAGTTATCGAACGATCTGAACGGTTATAACAAAAAGAACAAACTCGGCCTTACAGGATTAAGTCCGCAGGCTGTTGAGGAATGGCTGATAGTCAAAGAGTAAGCGGACTGAAAATTTTCGGCGTCTGACGGACAATAAAGATCATTTATTGATTATTTATAGGCAATTAGTTTGTTATTTTGTCGTTGTAAGTAATAATAAGGTTACTGGTTACTGGTTACTGGTTGCTGGTTGCTGGTTTCTGGTTTCTGGTTCTTGTTGCTGGTTTCTGGTACAAAATGCAATAGTTAAATTTTAATAAAACCCCATATGCCATTGATTAGAAAAATTCTACTCATTTGTCTAGCCGTAATCGCCTGTGAATCATCGTTCGGGCAGCAATCACCCTTCAATCCGGTTTCGTACAGGATCTACACCCCGTTTGTCCTGAATCCAGCCGCCGCCGGAAGCAAGGATTACTTATCCGTCGACATGAACGCAGGTTTCAGGGGACAGTCTTCTTCCCAGATCCTGAGCGGAAACACCCGTCTTATGAAAAAAGTGCTGGGCTATCTTCCATCGGGAAGGACATATTCCTACACAAACACAGGTGTCGGGTTATACGGCTACAACGAATACGAAGCTTCCGACTCCACACACAATGCAGGAGTAAGCGCATCGGCAGCGTACCACATACCCCTCAGCAGAAGGGGATTGTCGTTCGTTTCGATTGGCGCAGCTGTCAAAGGGATGTATCACTTCAAGGAAGGAAAGGCAGACCAGGAAATTCCGTATAAGGAATTCAGTTATCCAAATATCGATTTCGGCGTATACATTTACAATCCAAAGGCTTATGCCGGCTTATCTGCGACCAATCTGCTGAATCCTCCCAAAGACACTGCAACGCTGTATAATTATTCAGTTCCCGTATCGAGGCAGTATCATCTGATAGGCGGTTACAAATTTGTACTGAGCGAAGCCCTGGATATTGTACTTGAACCATCCATTCTGATTCATACTGACGATTCCCTTTCATTCGATATCAAGGAAAGCATTGAACCGCTTCTTAAACTCTATGTGGGCAATTTCTGCATCGGGACATATTTCAACGACTACAGCAAGGTATCATTCTTTTTCCAGTACAGGTATCCTAAATTTTACGTCGGGACCTATTTTGCCCTGCCCAAAGATTCACCCTTCTACAAAAAAGCCTTAACTTCGGAGATTGCTGTGGGTATCAATTTCTCGCCCAACAAGTCGGGCTACATTAAAAGCGGACACTGGTAAAATAGTTTGTCAGAATTATGAAAATTACAACTACTAAAATATTGTCTTTACCGGCAACAATTCTTATTCTGTCAATTACTGCCGGCTTTGCCTCAGCTCAGTCACCGGGGCTGCAGAACTTCAGGAATCTGATCAGGATTGACCCATTCAGCCTTGATGTTGTTTCTCCCTCCTCGGGCGTTCAGTTCTACCACGACGGGATTGTTTTTCTTTCGGATACCAGAAATGAGGCCAGGATGCTTGAAAATCACACCTCATTCGGAAAGATCGATGCCTATTACGCGGTTCCTCTAGATACAGTTACGGGCACGCGGAGACCTTTTTCTACAACACTATCATGGCAGGTTCCGACCGAGGCAATGACATTCAATTATGATTATACGGTGATGTATTATACCCGTAAGCCTTCGGCCAGGGAGCCGGAGAAGATATTCAAGGCAAGATATGAGCTTTCCAAAAACAAAAAATATGAATGGATCAGCGACGCCAAACCACTTGGTTTCTGCTCCGACAGGTCGCTCTATTCCCATCCTGCACTTTCGCCCGATGGTGAAAAGATGGTTTTCAGCAGCAACAGAAGCGAAAGCCTGGGCGGGCTCGATCTTTTCATTTCATACAGGGAGGGTACCGATTGGTCGGCTCCGATTAATCTGGGAAACCTTATAAATACGAAGGGAGATGAACTGACCCCATTTCTTGACCAGGACAATAACCTGTATTTCTCATCTGACGGAATTCCAGGTTCTGGCGGCTATGACATATTTTTCTGCAGGTACAACGGAGGAAAATGGGACAAACCGGTCAATCTCACCGAAGTCATAAACACTCCTGATGATGATCTTGCATTCAAACTAAGCAGGACCGACGGGAAGTCAGCTTTCTATACAACGAGATACAAACAAGCAGGAAAAGCTCCGCAGTTATTCAGGGTCACTCTGAAGGATCAGATGGCTCTGAGCAATGCCCGCAACCTTCAGGAAGCTTTCAGGCTTATTGCACTTTCGGTACCTGTTGCTGAAGAAGAAATAATTCCAGTTGCAGTAAAAGAGGAAAAGCCTCAACCTGCCGTAAAGGAAACTGTACAACCAGCCGTACAACCAGATTTGCCGTCAGTTCAAAAGCCCGTGCAGAAAACTGCCGAAGCGGCAAAGGTGACTGAACCGGTTCCTGCGGTGGTTAAAACTCAAACTACCGCTGATCCCAATGCTCTTGTGTTCCGTGTACAGTTCCAGTCCACTTCAACTCAAAAGCCTGGCAGAACAATCACGATCGGGGGAAAGGTATACGATGTTTTCGAGTACTACTCGAATGGCACTTACAAATCGTGCGCTGGTGAGTTTCAAACTCCAGCAGCAGCAGCCGGACTGCAGGCGCAACTCCGTAAGGATGGTTACACGGATGCTTTTGTGGCGGCCTTCAGGAATAATGAACGGGTAACAGGATCATTGAAGGAAATAACCAGCCAGACGAGTACGTCAAAATCTGCCGGAGAAGCCGTAAATACA
Organism: uncultured Rikenellaceae bacterium; assembly: GCA_964555805.1. Lineage (GTDB taxonomy): Bacteria > Bacteroidota > Bacteroidia > Bacteroidales > VadinHA17 > LD21. Next base: position 13,782 of record CAZKTX010000034.1, on the reverse strand, counting down.
CAGAGAATGCCTGCTCCGGTACAGGAACCTGTAGTACCTGCAGTGCAGGTTACAACGTCACAGGACAAAATAATCTACCGTGTACAGTTTATGTCATACATGCAGCCAAGGGGAAGTTTCGAAATGACCTTCGGCGGGACCAGGTACAAGACATTCGAGTATATGTTTAACGGAGCTTACCGTGCATGCGCAGGGGAATTCAGCACCGCAGCAGATGCATCAGGACTACAGAAACAGATAATGAAGGAAGGTTATCCCGATGCATTCGTGATCCCGACAAGGGGGAATGAAAGAGTGACTGTTCCTGTACAATAAACCGGTGGTCTGAAATCGGTCCTTCGCTTATAGTCTGGTCAGTTGCCCGTTGAAGTTAATCACTTCTCCCCTTCCTGTTTCCGACGAGAACTTAAGACCTTTATAACTCAGGGAAAGGGGCATTCCTGAAACCGAGGTTACTTTAAGATTCGTGAGATTACCTTCATGCCATTCAAAATCGAGTGTAAATCCGCCTCTCGCTCTTATTCCCCTTATCTTACCCGCCGGTATCTCATCGGGCAGGGCCGGCAGAATCTCGATTTCATCAAGATGGCTCTGAATGAGCATTTCAGCAATTCCTGCCGCGCCTCCGAAATTACCGTCTATCTGGAACGGGGGGTGTGCGTCAAAGAGGTTCGGATATGATCCGCCGCCTGCGGAACCGCCGCCTCTTGTCTGGGCAGAAGGCATCCTCTGCGGCCTGAGAAGCATCCTCACCATTTGCCATGCATGGTTTCCCTCCCTGAACCTGGCCCAGAAGTTTATTTTCCATGCCAGGCTCCAGCCGGTTCCCTCATCCCCTCTTGCGACAAGGGATTTTTTTGCAGCCTCCATGAACTCCGGATTATCCTTCCAGTTAATTTCCTTTCCCGGATGCACGCCCCAGAGGTGCGAAACATGACGATGCTTATTATCCGGATCATCAATATCGTCCATCCATTCCTGGAGCTGGCCGAACCTTCCGATTTTGTAAGGCGCTATCCGCGGGAGAAGCGCTTCAAGAGTATCAGTAAATACTTTATCTGAATTGAGTATCCTGCCCGCCTCTATGCATGCCTTGAAAAGGCTCTTTATTATCTGATGATCCATTGTCGGACCCGATACGAGGCCTCCGTTCTCTGGCGAATTGGAAGGGCATGACACCAGCCATCCCGATTTCGGATCGGGGACAAGAAGCTCAGAGTAGAACAAAGCTGCTTCCTTCATTACAGGCCAGGCTGAGTTTCTGAGAAAGGAGGTGTCCCTCCCGAAAAGAAAATGCTCCCAGTAATGGTGTGCCATCCAACCGCTTCCGGAAACCCAGATTCCATGATCGGAAGCGTTGATCGGAGCCGAGCCCCTCCAGATGTCGGTGTTATGGTGAAGAACCCAGCCCGATGCGTTGTAATGATCCCTTGCAACCTTTGTGCCTGCAGGAACCAGTTCATCAATCATTTTAAACAGGGAATTGTGGCATTCGGAGATATTGAGTACTTCTGCCGGCCAGTAATTCATCTCGATGTTTATATTGGTCGTGTACTTGCTGTCCCAAGGTGGGTTGAGCCTGTTGTTCCAAATACCCTGAAGGTTGGCAGGATAGGTTCCCTCGCGGCTTGATGAAAGAAGGAGGTAACGTCCGTACTGGACATATAGGGCCGCCAGTGAATTGTCCATCGCGGCCGGTATCTCCTGTATCCGCTTGTCGGTCGGAAGATTCTCCTTTCCTGACACACCCAGGTCAATTGAAAATCTGTCGAAATATTTCCGGAAGTCGCTGATGTGTTCCTGTCTTAGCTTTTTATAAGTTTTCCCTGCCGAAGAGTCAAGATGTTTTGTGCACAAGCCGGAAGGATTGCCGGAGACATCGCGCGGGTTAACAAAATTAGTTGCAGCCGACAACAGAATTGTTGCTTCGTCGGCTTTTTCAATCCGGAGGCTGCCGCCTGAGGCGGTTATCTTTCCTCCTTTTAAAACAACTTTGGCAATTGAAGTACCGTAGAGGGACCCGTTCTTAACCTTCACATCGAGGGTCAGAGTATTGTCTTCGCCTGCAGTAACCTTATACCCTTCGTGCAACGCTGTCATCGAGAGATCGAAGGAAAGCGACTTCCTGCTGTCGCATGACAGGTTTAAGACTATCAGGTTTGCAGGGTAGCTGGCAAAGTATTCGCGGGTGAATCTCTTTCCTCCTGTTTCATAAGTGGTTTTGCAAACAGCGTTTGAAATATCGAGCTCCCGCCGGAAGTCAGTAACCGAATCGTGCCCGCTGAACTTAAGCCAGAGATCCCCGAATGGCTGGTATTTCTCCTGGTACAATGGCACGCTCATGAACTCAGCGAGGGCGAGTTTTTCGGCCTCCTTCTGTTTGCCATCCCATATAAGTTCCCTGATCTTTCCGAGATGTTGCGAAGCACCTTCATGTGAATAATCATGAGGACTGCCTGTCCAGAGAGTTTCCTCATTGAACTGGATATGATCCTCACCAGGGCTTCCGAAAATCATTGCTCCCAGCCGTCCGTTTCCGACCGGAAGCGCTTCCTCCCATGTTGCTGCCGGTTGTTCAAACCAGAGCTTGAGGGTCTCATCATCCTGTACACCGCTGGTGCATCCGTTAACAAGGGTGAGGTAAAATATCACCGGAAATAAATAGACTGAATTCATTATCAAAGAAGATTTGTGATTTCATCAGCAATATACAAACTATTTTCCCGGCTATAAACATCAAAAATATTGTTAGTTCATGCAACCTTATAAATTTTAATATGTCTTTATCATGAAGCTTAATTTTTCAAACTAATAATTAAGGACATGAAGAAGGTGAAGTTAGTACTGCTGTTGATTCTTGCTCTTGGAATCAGCTTCTGCTCCGAAGGGCAGATTCGAAGGACTGTATACGGAAATAACAAGGTAGTAAAGGAAAAAAGGGATGCCGGGCAGTTCTCAGCTCTGAGAGTCACCAGCGGCATCGACGTTTACCTGTCGCAGGGTGACAGAGAATCGATTGAGGTGGAGGCTGACGAAAACCTTCACGAATATATTCTGACTGAAAACAGGAACGGGGTTCTGCATGTTTATTCCGAGGCCAACATCCGGGAGGCAGAAATGAAAAGGGTGTATGTCACTATGAAGGATATTGAATCGCTGAGCACATCAAGTGCGGGCGACATAATCGGACAAACGCCTGTCAGAACAGGCCGTCTGGAGTTATCTGTCAGCAGCGCGGGCGACATCAAGCTTGAAGTAAATGTAAAGGAGATCAAAGTTGGCGTAAGCAGTTCCGGAGATGTTACCCTTACCGGAGAGGCCGATCTCCTGAATGCGAACCTCAGCAGCGCCGGTGACCTTAATGCCTACGGGCTTGTTGTAAGGGAGGCTGATGTTTCGGCTTCGAGCGCAGGAGATGCCGATATCAATGTAACTGAAAGGCTCACCGCACGGTCATCCAGCGCAGGAGACATCAACTACAGGGGTAACCCGAAATACATTGATGCACACTCATCGAGCGCTGGGAGTGTGAACCGGAAATAGTCCTTAACTGCATACAAAATGCTTTCACTTACAAAGCCGGCAGGTACATCCTGCCGGCTTTTTTTTAACTTTGTCGATTCGTAACCCTTTTTAAATTATTTACAGATGAAGGAATCCATAAGTTTGAATCTTAAGAATGTTGCAGATTTCATATCGCTTGAAGAGATTACAGCCCTTGCCCAGCAGTCGGTAAGGCATCTTGACAGCCTGAACAACCGGACAGGAGCCGGAAGTGATTTTCTGGGCTGGCTGACTTTGCCGGATGACATTCTGCCACAGCTTGACAATATTGAAAAGAGCGCAGAGTATCTGAGATCAATATCCGATTTCACCGTTGTGATAGGTATAGGAGGATCCTATCTTGGATCGAGGGCGGTTATAGAGGCTCTATCACATACATTCTCGACACTGAGACAGGACAAACATCATGAAGTCGTCTTTGCAGGGCAGAATCTGTCAGAGGATTATATTGCAGATCTTCTTGAGATTCTTGACAAAGTCAATTATTCGATAGTTGTTATTTCCAAATCGGGAGTGACAACCGAACCGGCCATTGCTTTCCGGATCATAAGAAATCATCTTGAGCATAAGGTCGGGAAGGCCGAGGCAGGCAAAAGGATAATTGCAATCACCGACAGTAAAAAGGGAGCCCTGAGACCCCTTGCGCAGAAAAACGGATACCAGACTTTCGTCATTCCCGACAACATAGGAGGAAGGTACTCGGTTCTGACTCCTGCCGGATTATTACCTGTAGCCCTGTGCGGATTTGACATCAGGGCTCTGGTGAACGGCGCCAAATCAATGGAACAGATGACCCGTGTAAACAGAAACGGCGCAACAAACCTGTCATTGCTTTATGCCGCCGCCCGTAATCTCATACTGCAGTCGGGAAAAACGACAGAGATAATGATTAGCTATAATCCCAAACTTCACTACTTTGCTGAATGGTGGAAACAGCTGTACGGTGAGAGTGAAGGCAAGGACGGAAAAGGAATATTTCCGGCCGCTGTCGATTTCACAACCGACCTGCATTCTCTCGGACAGTATATTCAGGATGGACAGAGAATAATGTTTGAGACCGTCCTTTCGGTTAAGGAACCTTTGAAGAAGGTAACGGTTCCTAAAGAGGAAGAAGATGCTGATCAGCTCAATTATCTTGCAGGACAGAGGCTGTCGCAGGTTGATCACAATGCCGAAGCCGGTACAATCCTGGCACACAATGACGGGAAGGTCCCTGCAATGCATATCACAATTCCTGAACTTACTGAATACTATGTCGGCCAGTTGTTCTATTTCTTTGAGCTCGCATGCGGTGTCAGCGGATATATTCTGGATGTCAATCCGTTTGATCAGCCGGGAGTGGAGGCATACAAGAAGAATATGTTTGCCCTGCTCAATAAACCAGGCTATGAAGAAGCTGGTAAAATACTGAGGGAAAGACTAAAATAAAATCAATATGAACTTAGATCTAAGAAAAAACTTCAGATGGTCGCTTGTGGTTCCCACCAGCATGGGTGTAAGGTTAACTCCCGTAAACGGGCAGCCTGTACACTCCAGCGACACTTTTCACATGCATGTGACAAGCGCCGAGACCAATGTAGCGAGTGTATCCTCCTATCTCGGACTTCCTGTTAAGGTTCTGACAACCTTTGTTAAAGACAGCCCTATTTCAAGAATGATCAAGGACAACCTTGCATCGAGGCATATGGCATATGAAGGGGTTGAACTTGAACAGGGCGGGCCCTGGGGATTCCGTCATCAGTTTAACATTGCCGACAGCGGTTTCGGATCGAGGGGGCCAAGGGTTCATAATGACAGGGCGGGAGAAGTCGGAAGAACTCTCAATGTCAAGGACTTCGATCTCAAAAGACTATTTGAGGAAGAAGGAGTTCAGATACTTCACCTGTCGGGACTCATCGCAGCCCTGTCGCCCGAAACAAGCAATTTCTGCCTTGAGCTTGCACGATCGGCAAAGAAGCATGGAACCAGGATTGCATTTGACCTCAATTACAGAGCAACTTTCTGGAAGGGAAGGGAAAAGGAACTGGCGGCCACATTCAGGGAAATAGCCGGTCTTGCAGATATTCTTGCCGGTAACGAGGAGGATTTTCAGCTTTGTCTGGGTATCGCCGGACCTGATGAGGGAGGCAAGGATCTTGCCGCGAAGATAGAAAGCTTCAAGGAGATGATCAGCAGGGTTAAGAAAGAGTTCCCTGGCGCTTCAGTATTCGGGACTACCCTGAGGCAGGTTATTAATACAAATGAACATCTCTGGGGGGCCATAATGCTCGAGGGAGATAAATGGCATGTTGTGGAGCCGCGTCCAATCCATGTCCTCGACCGCATTGGCGGAGGTGACGGGTTTGTAGGAGGTCTGCTCTATGGCATCCTTCGGAGCTGGGAACCCGAAAAATGGATACAGTTCGGATGGGCTACAGGAGCCCTTGCAACAACATCAGTTACAGACTACGACCAGCCTGCCGACGAGGAACAGGTATGGAGCATCTGGAAGGGCAATGCCCGTGTAAGAAGATAGAAAAAAAAGCCCTCATCAATGCGATGGGGGCTTTGTGTTAAAAAAACCTATTACTGATTAGTTCTTCCCTTTCAGACCGAACTTATTCACGAACTCATCTATCACCTGTGACAGGTTGGGATCTCCAATTTCCTGAAGATCATAATATACTCTTGTATTGGGTTTCCTGATGTTTATTATCCTGTTCAGATCGATCGGAGTTGCGATTACAACACTGTCACAATCTGTCTTGTTGATTGTTTCCTCAAGGTCCTTCAGCTGTTGCTCTCCATATCCCATTGCAGGAAGGAGTGTTCCGATATTCGGATAAATTCTGAAAGTCTCAGTGAGTTTTCCGACTGTAAATGGTCTCGGGTCGACAAGTTCGCCTGCTCCGAACTTTCTGGCAGCAACGATACCTGCTCCCAGCTTCATTTCGCCATGAGTGAGGGTTGGTCCGTCCTCAACAACGAGCACTCTTTTTCCCCTGATAACCGAAGGGTCGTCGACCCTGATCGGGGAAGCCCCGTCGATCACGATTGCCCGGGGATTAACCTTATCAATGCTTTCTCTGACAATCTGAATCCCCTCGGGTGAAGAACTGTCGATCTTGTTTATAACAACTACATCAGCCAGCCGGAGGGTAACTTCGCCGGGATAATATCTCAGTTCATGACCTGCCCTGTGGGGATCGGTCACTGTGATCATCAGGTCTGATTTGTAGAATGGGAAGTCGTTGTTGCCGCCATCCCAGACCACAACATCGCATCCGGCAGGATCGTTCTCGGCAGCACGGAGTATTGCCTCATAGTCGACTCCGGCGTAAATAACGTTGCCTCTGACAACATGAGGTTCGTATTCTTCCATCTCCTCAACCGTACACTTATGCTTTCCGAGGTCGCTGATAGTGGCAAATCGCTGTACCTTCTGTTCGGCAAGGTCGCCGTAGGGCATAGGATGACGGACCGCCACAACCTTAAGCCCTTTTGCCATCAGCAGCTCAATAACCCTTCTTGATGTCTGACTTTTGCCGCAGCCTGTTCTTATGGCTCCCACGGCAATCACAGGCTTTGTGCTTTTTACCATTGTTGCATCCGGGCCGAGAAGAACGAAATTGGCGCCGGCTGAATTTACAAGGGCGCTTACTGACATCACTTTCTGATATGTGACATCACTGTATGAAAAAACGCAATCCTCAACCTTGAATTTGTGGATCAGCGCGGCAAGATCATCTTCAGCAAAAACAGGAATCCCTTCAGGATACAACCTGCCTGCAAGAACAGCAGGATACTTCCTGCCATCAATATCAGGTATCTGGGCGGCAGTAAATGCAACTACATTATAGCTTTCGTTGTCTCTGAAATATGTATTGAAGTTGTGGAAATCCCTTCCTGCTGCACCTATTATTATTACATTCTTTTTTGGCATAATTCCTCCCTTGATACTTGATAATTAATTTTGTGGAAAAAGCGTTTTCATAATAAACTGAAACGACAAATTTATAATTTGCGGGTATATAATCCGAACATTTGAATTGATTTTTTCGGATGTGCAAATTGTGGCATAATTAATTGATTATTTGATATTTTGAGCATGTCATAAACCACTTTGAAAATATGTTAAAGAAAATGTTTCCGTCATAACCCGGTTAAAATTATTTCTTTGTACTATTATGATCTGAAATGAATGTCCTGGCCCACATATACCTTTCAGGTGATTCTGAAAAAATAATCATCGGAAACTACATAGGAGATTATGTAAAAGGGCGCGATTATTTAAAATATCCCGAGCAGGTCAGGAGAGGAATAATACTGCACCGGCATATTGATGCTTTCACCGACAGGCATCCGGTTGTTCACCGGAGCAAGATCCATTTCAGCAGGAAATACCACAAATATTCCGGTGTAATCACCGATATTCTTTATGATCACTTCCTTACAAAGGAATGGAACTTTTTTTCCCGCCGGCCTCTTGAAAGCGTTACATATAATTTCTACAGGGCGATGGTGAACAATTTTGACATTCTTCCGGAAGATGTAAGGAAGATGATGCCATTCTTCATCATAAACAACTGGATAGAATCGTACCAGACAAGAATGGGGATCAGGCACGTTCTGAACACTCTGAGCAAGAGATCATCTCTTCCGAATGAGACAAGGTTTGCAATGAAAGCTTTGAAAAAGAATTATTATTCGCTTCAGGACGATTTTATGGAGTTCTTCCCTCAGCTTATAGACTATGTCGAAAAGGATTTCGGAATAGAAATATCGCACAGGATTGAAATTCCTTTCTGATCACACAAGGTATTCCGCCCGGCTGGCATCGAGCCTGAGAAAAATAAACAGCAGTATTGTGAAGGCCCATAGGGAACTTCCTCCGTAGCTCAGGAAAGGGAGAGGAATTCCTATTACGGGAACCAGTCCGACTGTCATTCCGATATTGATGAAGAAATGTATGAAGAGGATCGATACAACGCCGTATCCGTAGATTCTCGAAAAGTCGGATCGCTGCCTCTCAGCCAGGATAATCAGCCTGATAAGCAGCATTACATACAGGGCAATTACAACAAAAGATCCCAGAAAGCCCCATTCCTCACCAATTGTGCAGAATATAAAATCTGTACTCTGTGCCGGGACGAATTTGAATTTGGTTTGAGTACCCTGAAGGTATCCCTTGCCGGAAAAGCCCCCTGAACCAATCGATATGATTGACTGGTTTACATTGTAACCTGTACCATGAGGATCCGATTTTATCCCGAGCAGTATTTCAACCCTTTCCTTCTGATGCGGTTGCATAAGATTATTGAATGCGAGGTTAACGGAGTTGACAAAGGCAAGACTCCCGACCAGGAAAAGGTAAATCATCATGAGTGAGATGGCCTTTTTGTTATAGAAGTAGACCGCAAATATCACACCTGAGAGCAGAACCGAGATCAGAAGGATGTGTTCGTTTTTCAGCGATTTGATAAGCAGGCTGTCAATCCCGTAGACCAGGAAGGACATGCTGGTCAGAATTCCCAGTGCAAGAAGGCAGAGTTTCCATTTTCTTGTAACTATCCATGCAAGAACCAGAGCAGCAGATATAAGACTGACAGCCAGCCAGGTATTATTGAATATCAGGGTAAAGAAGAAGAGGATCGCCATAAGGAGTCCCGAGATCAGAATATATGGACTCATGCCTTCCCTGAAAAGTACAATGAAGAGGGCAAGGAAAACAACCGCCGATCCCATATCAGGCTGAAGTACAATAAGTAATGCGGGCAAAATTATAATACCCACGGATATCATAAAGACAGTCAGCTTTCCAAGGTCATGCCTTGATGTATTCAGATAGGCAGCCAGGGCGAGGGCGGCTCCGGTTTTTGCGAATTCGGACGGCTGAAGGCTGAAGTCACCTATCTGGAACCACGATCTGGCGCCGTTTATGTCCTTTCCGACGAAAAGCACGAGCAGGAGGAGGAACAGCAAAAATCCGTAGATGAAATAGGCAAAGAAAAAATAAAACCTTGTATCAATCACAACAACAAATACTGCAATCACAACTGTTAAAAGAATCCAGACAAATTGCTTTCCGTATCTTTGAGAAAGGTCAACAATCCTTGTATGCTCCTCGTTAAAGACGGCAGCATAAATATTGAACCATCCTATTACAACAAGCAGCAGGAAGATCCCGATTGAAGCCTTATCGAGCCTGTTCCATATATTTATGTTTCTAGTCACCGGCTATAAGATTCAGTTCAAGCATTCTTTGTTCCGAGTATTTATTTGTCACCTCGCCTGTCAGATATTTCTCCATCATCAGGGCAGCAACCGGAGCCGCATATGTTGCTCCGAATCCTGCATTTTCAACATAAACGGCTATGGCGATTTTGGGGTCATCCTTTGGAGCAAAAGCGATGAAGACAGAATGATCTTTTCCGTGCGGGTTCTGTGCAGTTCCGGTCTTCCCGCACACTATTATATCCTTCAGAGCCGCGATCCTTGCTGTTGAACCCGCAGTTCCGTTTACAGCTTCTTCCATCCCCTGAATTATAAAATCAAAATTAGCTGAATCGATGCTGATTGTGCGTTTCGTAATATATTTCTCATCCGGCTGTCTGCCTGTTCCGATTGCCTTAACGATATGGGGAGTGTAAAAATATCCCCTGTTTGCTATGGCAGCCGTCATATTGGCCATCTGAAGCGGGGTTGTCTCGATTTCGCCCTGTCCGATTGCCATCGAGATTATTGTAAGGGCCTTCCACCCGTTTTTGCCATGATATCTGTCGAAGTATGCCGGGGTTGGAACGAGTCCTGTGAGTTCATTTGTGAATTCGATTCCAAGCTTTTGACCGAAACCGAACTGATCAAGATATTCTTTCCATTTTACATAAGCAGCTTCGACAGTCGGATATTCCGGATTCTCCATAATCCTTCTGAACACCTGGCAGAAGTAGGCGTTGCACGAATTTGAGATACCGTGGATAAGATCGAGGGGAGAACTGTGTGAATGGCATCCTACAAACATATAACCGTGGTTGCAGCCGAAAAGGGTAGAAGGCTCAATAACATTCTCCTGGAGACCTATCAGTCCGTTGATAGGTTTGAACGTTGAACCGGGGGGGTACTTCGCCTGGATAGCCCTGTTAAAAAGCGGCAGAGCAGTATCGGCACTGAGCCTTGAATAGTTTTCAGACCTTATTCTTCCCACAAGAAGCCCCGGATCGTAATTCGGGCTTGAGACAAGGGCGAGCACTTCTCCCGTTTTTGGTTCAAGGGCCACGATGCTCCCTGATTTATTTTTCATCAGAAGTTCTCCGTATTCCTGAAGGTCCATATCAATTGTCGAGATGATATCCTCTCCCTGAACGGCAACTGTATCGAGGTGTCCGTCGGCATAGGAACCCTTTATCCTGCTGTATACATCAACAAGATAGATTGTGACTCCTCGCCTGCCCCTGAGGTATTTCTCATAAGCTTCCTCAATTCCCAGTTTTCCTATATAGTCGCCGGCCTTGTAATAGGGGTCTTTTTTCACCATCGATTCATCCACCTCGCTTACATATCCAAGGATATGACCTGCGATGGGTTTTGAGTATTTCCTCAGCGTCCTTGGCTGTACATAAAATCCGGGATATAAAAACAGTTTTTCCTGGAATCGTGCATACGACTCCGCGGATATCTGCTTGAGAAAGACCGACGGGGCCCTTCTTGAATATGTTATTGCTGCATTCATCCTGTCGCGGAAGGAAGCTGCTGATATGTCGAGGAGATTGCAGAATTCCGTTGTGTCCATATCCCTGACCTGAGCTGGAACAACCATCAGATCGTAGGCAGCCTGGTTATATACAATCAGCTCCCTGTTCCTGTCGTAAATCAGACCTCTTGCAGGGTATTGTGTAACATATCTGAGGACGTTGTTATCGGCCGACAACCTGTATGTATCCTTTACGACCTGTATCACAAAGAGCCGGACAAGCAGGATGAGCGCCGCGATCACGACGAATGCCATGATTATGTACTTCCTGTTAATGAATGAATCTTTCATGAAAGAAAAGTTACCTCCCTCTGCGGTAATACTCTATCAGAAGGACAAACCCCAGTGTAAAGATTGAACTCAGGAGTATCCTTAATATTGTCCTGAAAAAGTCGGCAAATCTGAAAACCTCGAGAAAAAAGAGGGCGCCATGATGAATCACGACTATTGCAGTTGCATATATCACAAACCACCGGAAGCCATAGGAAGCCATCGAAAGGCTTGATCCGGGGTCGTAGCCGTCGCGCGGGGCAATGATTCTGAGAACAAGCGGCCTTGCAAAACCGGCCAGCAGGGTAGCGGAGGCATGCATCCCGGGCGATCCTGCGGAAAGGTCGATTATCAGGCCGGTTAAGAATCCAATGATGAGAACCAGCCACGACGGGGTCAGAGAAGGAAGGATTAGAATTATAATAATGTAAACATAGGGATTAATATATCCGCTGAACTGAATATTATTCAGCACAAGAACCTGCAGGAGAATCAGGAGGACACTTATCAGCCCGTATTTCAGAATGGAATTGATCATTTGTACTGCAATTCAAGTTCAAGCTGCTCTTTTCTGAGCAGGTTTCCGATTACATTCACATACTGAACCTGCCTGAAATCGGCAAACAGTTCAACGGTTATCCTGTAAAAATCACTTCCGCTCTTTTTTATTTCACTTACCCGGCCTATACCGATTCCTTCCGGAAAGACAGCGGAGAAAGCTGTTGTCTCCACCGTATCGCCCTGAGCTACTGATATATGTTGAGGAATCTCATTAAGTACAGCGTAGCGTGGGTTCCGGCCGTCCCATGTAAGCGAACCGAAGTAACCGCTCGATTTCAATCGTGAGCTCACCCTGAAATCGAGATTGAGAAGGGATATTGCAACTGAAAAATTCCGGGAACAACCTACTACAAGTCCGACCACATTCCGTCCGTCGGTTAAAGCCATATCGGGTTTAATGCCGTGAAGGCTTCCTTTATTGATTGTAATAAAATTCTTCTGCTTATTGACCGAATTATTGATCACCCTTGCCGGGGTATAATTATATTGCTGGCCAGCGGCTGAATCGATTACAGTTAAGAAACCGGGATCCGCCACTATGGAAAGCCGTTCGATCCGGTTTTTGAGGTAGCTGTTCTCTTCGGCAAGGCTGGAGTTTACTTCTTTGAGGCTCAGATAGTTTTTCGCATTGGTTATCCTCTCCTCCATTCCACGTGTCAGGCCCTGGATGTTTTTGACCATCCTCGAATTATGATATGCATTGCCGTTCGTGAGCCAATAAAATGCTATTCCTTCCAGGATAAGAAATACGATTATGTTATTGTATTTCAGAAGAAAGTTTAGCAGGTTTCTCATTCACTCACGTCGTCAGGTTATCTCATAAGGAAAGGAAACTTATCCACGTTCTTCAATGCCACTCCGGTGCCTCTTGCTACAGCATGAAGGGGATCTTCGACGACATTGAAATTTATGTTCAGCTTATCAGCCAGTCTTTTGTCGAGACCTCTCAGCAAAGCGCCTCCTCCGGTCAGGTAGATTCCCTTGTTCACCACATCGGCATAAAGTTCAGGAGGAGTCTGTTCAAGCACGTTCAGCAGTGCAGCTTCGACCTTTGTGAGAGATTTATCGAGGCAATAAGCAATTTCCTGGTATGAGATAGGAATCTCAATGGGAAGCGATGTCATGATGTTTGGTCCCCTGACTACATAATCCTGAGGAGGATTATCTATATCAGGGAGAGCAGCTCCAACAGCGATCTTGATATCCTCGGCAGTCCTTTCTCCGATCTTAATGTTATGCTGGTGTCTCATGTAAGACTGGATATCAGCTGTGAATCCATCACCCGCGATACGTATAGACTTGTTGCAAACAATTCCTCCGAGAGCAATAACTGCAATTTCAGTTGTCCCGCCTCCCACATCGACTATCATGCAGCCCTCAGGGGCCTCCACGTCAAGTCCGATTCCGATTGCAGCAGCCATGGGTTCGTAAATCAGGTAGACATCCCTGCCGCCGGCGTGTTCAGATGAATCGCGGACGGCACGAAGTTCAACCTCGGTGCTTCCGGAAGGTATGCATACAACCATTTTCAACGACGGTGAGAAAAACCTGGGTCCGGTGTTAATAAGCTTTATCATTCCCCTTATCATCATTTCAGCCGCATTGAAGTCAGCAATCACCCCATCGCGGAGAGGTCTGACAGTCTTTATGTTCTCATG
>CAZKTX010000033.1:0-25334 GCA_964555805.1 uncultured Rikenellaceae bacterium | reverse complement strand
TGTCACAATCATGGCAGGTATCAGAAAGAGTACCTGTAAAAACAGTTTTTTCATCATTCTTCTTCTTTTGATGTGGTCTCCATCAGGGCTTTGTATATCATTGCAAGCCCCTGCATTTCTGATGAATCATGCCAAAGTACTTCATTATCGTAGTCATCTGTGACAACCCGTATGAAATATGAAATATTCCCGGGTTCGTTAATGTTCAGGTCCCTGAAGCCCGTGTTGCTTATAAGGCTGTTTATGTTATCAAGCTGACCGGAAGAGACTTTTCTGATTTTAAGCAGCGAGTCATTTTCGAGTTTAAAAAGCTGTCCCTTTTCTGTAAGAACATATTCAAGGGGGATATTTGTAAATCCGCCTCTTTTCCCGAAATGGATTCGGGGTGATTCAAGAGTTCCTGCAAATTGCCTTGTGTTCATGCATGAACAGAGCAGGATGAGTGCTGAGGCCATGATCAGGTGTTTTTTCATACCGTTTCCGGTTTTGTCTTAAGCAGTAATTACATGATCAGAAATCAATATTTGAAGGTACTAAAAAATAACAAACTAAAATTCCGGGTTCCCGGAATCTTTTAGCGGTTTAACCTGTACCAGTACAGCGAAATATCGGAATACGAGAAATACCTGCCATTCTCCCTGCCTGTTGTAAAATACCTGGCGTCTGTCATTTCAAGTATCTGTTCCCGGTTTTTAAGGAAACTGTAATTATATGCCGTTGAAAGGAATTTTATTCTTTGTTCCTCATCAAGATCGCTGAGGTTGAAGCGTGATTCGCATATCTTTATGAAAGCTGCAAGGTAGATGAACTGTATCCGGGGTTTTTGCATGTCCTCCACTATTGTTCTCCTGAATTCCCTCGGATTGCTATTTTCTTTACTGTTACCGAAAGTGTTTTTCAGTTTACCTTTCAGAAGATTGCTGTTGCCGTGAACAGCCTCGGCAAATGAAGGCTTCATCTGAAGATATCCTATTGAGAAATCAGCATACTCCTCTCCGAGATTAATATAAAGAGTCTGAAGCAGGGTAACCTCGATCGTGTTGCGCAGAGCAGAATATCTAACAAATTCAGGGAACACAACCGCTACAGCCTCAGGATACGAGATATCCAGGATCTTCGACAGGCGTTTCATCCATTCTTCATTTTCCTTCACGAAGTTTTCCGCCTTATCCCAGTCATTCCCAAAGATAATACTGTAGTCATCTTCAGGAATATGGCACCGGAAGCCTGTTCCGCCGGTGGCGAGAAGAAACAGAAACAAGAAAATCATGCGGGAAGATATCTTCCCTGCCCGCGGGTTATCCTGCATCTCAATAACCTAAGTTGTTCAGGCGCCTAAAAGGGCAGGGAGCATTGCATGATTGCATTTTTTCCCGGAGAATAGTACATATAGTTCAGGTAAACCTTTCCATCCTTCCTGGCAAGATAAGGATTGAAAAGTTCAGTAAGCCTCGAGTTGTCACTGAAGGCAAGAGTTCCATAAGTATACGAGGCATACCTGTCGTTCGAGGAACTTACGAAAAAATCGCCGGAATTGTCGTCGTTCTGGTTTAGCTTAAATACAACGTTCCCCTTCAGGTCGATGATCCTGTCATAAGACTTTACGAGTATGTCGTCGATCTTTATCCTGTTGTTCAGCCTGCCTCCCATCCACGTCATGGGATCGTATACTGCACCTTGAATGTTTGAGACTAGTGAGGGTTGCATCGACTGGGCGCCTCCCTGGGCCATCTGGTTCTGCATCTGCTGACTCATTTTCATAGCAATATCCATGCGCTCCTGATCAGTTTTAGCGTTATTCATCGCTTCTTCAAGCTTCTTTCCCTCGGATTCGGTCATGAGAATATTCTCAGTAACGATTGCGGCAAACTTATCCTTTGAACGGGAAACCGTAAAATCGCTTATCAGGGCATAAGGACCGTAATTCTTGCCGCCAAAACGGATAAGGTACTTTTCGCCTGAACGCGAGATATATGACGGATATTTTTCTGCCCATTCATTGTTATCGTAGTCCTGTGTTTCTTCACCTTCAATGGACTGGAATCCTTTTATCCTTGCATCGTCCTTTCCCAGGGGTCCTTCGGTAACACCGTTACTGACAATGTAGTATTTGCCTCCTATCCTGTCCCTGATAAGGATACTCCCGTCATCTTTCATGCTTATTGAAGTCTCTTTGTAATCGAGCTTATACTTTCCCAGATCGATTAAAAATACTGCATCATCGCATGCACTTGAGGGTTCATCGCCGGCTTTGGCTACGGCGGAACCGGAATCATCACCTGTAATATCAAGGATCTCTTTTGAAACGGCTTTTTTTACCTTGTTGAGAAGGCCCTGCGACATGACAGGAACTGTAAACAACAGGAGGGAAACCGTTGCAAGCATTAGTGTTTTCTTCATTGGTGCGGATTTTTAAAATAAACCATTAAATTATGTAATTGTTCAGTAACACGGCATTGTTTCCGGTTTTTTTTGTCTGATTATGATCAAAGATTCATCGCGGTTCCGGTTCAGATGATTTTACCGATCAGACGTGATACAGCCGGGGAGCCAGCTGCCAGATCCAGAGTCAGATTCAGCCTGTGTTCATGACACAGGATATGTCTGAGGATAGAAAGGTACTTTTTGTTCTCCTTCCATATTTTTTCATGCAGTGTCCTGTCGTACGATCTCATGAATCCTTCCGAGAAGTCGTTCCCGGAGAAGCATTTAACTGCCTGCCACCCCGCATATCTTCCCGACTGCATTGCCTGTCCGATTCCGGCGCCTGTTGCCGGATTAACAAGTGAAGCGGCATCGCCGCAAAGCATGAATCTTTCGCCGGAGATCCTTCTTTTGCGGGTGAATAGCGGAAGGTAATGTCCTTTAATATCCCCTTTCATTGAGGCGCCGGAGAATCTTGGTGCTATTACAGGATCGGTCTCAATTATCTTCATCATAGTGTCCCTGAGGTTTATTTTCCTTGAAGTCACAACTGCCGACGGCATACCTATCCCCGAATTGAATTCATTTCCGGGTAGAGGGAAGATCCAGAAATAGCCCGGGAGCAGTTCTTTAAGAAAATGGAACTCAAGTGTTTCCGGAGGATTGTCCTTTATGCCGCTGAAATAGGCTCTCACAGCCACCGATCCTTCCGAATGTTTATTGATTGAAGGTGAAAGGATCCTTTTTGAGACACCAGTGCTTCCGTCGCATCCTATAAGCAATTTTGCCGTAAATTCGTCACAGTTTCCGGTGCTCACGGCAAATCCTTTGCCGCCGGCACGGATATCCTTTATCTGAGTTTCCGTTATAACAGTCAGGTTATCAAGTCGGGAGGCAAGATTAAGGAGGAAGGAGTCAAAGACCGGCCGGCGGCAGACAATTCCATTTTCACGGAACTTTATGTCGAGTGCAGTCCGGTCAGGAGCCACATAACGGCAGAGGCTGACCGGCTGTTTATCCTTAATTTCCTGAAAGGCATTCCGGTATGAAGGACTGATAGTTTCGAGGACTTTCGGGACATAAGCCGGAATAGCATCGCCGCACACCTTTTCGCGGGGAAACCTTTCCTTTTCGATTAATGCCACACTGAGTCCTGACGATCCCAATGCAAGGGCGGCTGTACATCCGGCGGGACCTGCCCCGGAAATTATTACATCAAAATCTGCCATCTGACAGTTGTTATTGTATGCCCCAGGCCAGGTTGGGTCGCGGCCCCATTTTCAGAACCAGTTTTCCGCCGTTCACAATGTCGCTGTGTTTCAAGACAGTAGTTGTCAGGTCGTTGCCGTTAAGCGATGCTGACTGTATGTATTTGTTTGTCAGGCTGTTGTTTTCAGCTTCAATTGTAAATGTCTTTCCGTTTGAAAGGTTTATTTTTATTCTGCTGAATACAGGGCTTCCGATCTGGTACTCCGGAACACCAGGTGTCACCGGATAAAAGCCCATTGCGGAGAAGACGTAGAATGCCGACAGTCCGCCGCCATCCTCATCCCCCGGAACTCCCATGAGGTCATCCCTGAACCAGGTATCCATAAGCATCCTTACCCGTTTCTGGGTCTTCCAGGGTTTTCCTGCAAGATTATACATATAGGCAATATGCATAGAAGGTTCGTTGCCCATAACAAACTGCCCCACGTTACCTGTCGCATCGGGGAGGGTGGAGTAATACTGCCATTTTGATTTGCCCAGACTTTCTGTGAAAAGCCTGTCGAGCTTGTTGTTGAACTCTTCCTTTCCTCCCATCATTGAAATCAGGTCGCCGAAAGCATGGTAGGGCTGCCAGATGTAAGTCCAGCCGTTGTTCTCGTCATAGTAATCGCGTGCTCCCATCCCGCCGTCGTACCTGTAATCAAAAGGTTCGATCCAGTTGCCCATACTGTCTTTGGGATGGTAGAACCCGGTTTCTTTGTTGAACAGGTTCCTGTAGTTAAGGCTTCGTTCTATAAAGAAATTGTAATCATCCTCTTTTCCCAGTTCCTTTGCTATCTGAGCCATGCACCAGTCGTCGTAGCACGATGCAAGTGTAATTGCAACCGACTGCCGCTTCTCGAAAGAATGCACTTTCGTGCATGTTTCAGGCTCATCTTTTCTGAGGGCAGGAAAATATCCCTTCCGGTCGTAAAAATTGTCGAGCCAGGTGGCGCTGTCCCTTACCCAGGGGAGTTTCGTCTCAAAAAGGATAGTCTTTTTAAGGTGTTCATAAGCCTCCCCCAGGTTGAATCCGCGGATATCCTTGTTCCAGGCATCCAGTATAACGGCTGCTGAATGATTCCCGTTCATCGCGTGGTTGTCGCCGGTAGCCGTGGGGAAGGTTGGCATCCATCCCGACTGTCGTGCCATTCGTATGTATGAGCTTATCTTCTCATCCTGATCGCCCGGGTTCAGTAACACCTGAAGCGGATGCAATGCGAGATAGGTATCCCATACCCAGTCGTCGGTGTAAAATGCAGTGTCGCCGGCTGATTCTGTTTTATTGCTCCAGACGCTGAAATACTGCCCATCCTCGGTTATGTCAGTCATTCTTTCAAAGCCCCTGTACAGTGAAGTGTAGAAAACCCTCCTTTGCTGTTCGGTTCCTCCTTCTATCTGAATCGACGAGAGAGCAGAGTTCCATCTGTCCCTTGCGGCGGATGACACTTCGGCAATGCTCCATCCTTGTATCTCACTAAGCAGATTCTTCCTGGCCTGGTCAACGCTTATGTACGACAGGCCGTAGCGGATATTTATTTCAGGTCCCGCTTCCGGTTCAAAAGAAGCCAGGATTATTCTTTCATCCTGTTCCACCCTGAATCGGGCCGGGCTCCTGCTGAATTCAAGATACAGATATGTTTTTACACCATCGAATGTGTCAAACCCGGAGATGTAGTTTCCCTTGCCTTCGAGCGCTCCCTGTCCTGCAGTGCGGACCACAACCCCGGGAGCGGCGCCTTCGGCAAAGCTCAAAGAATAAAAACCCGACTTTGCTGCAGGGGCGAATTTAACATCGCAGACCGGGTCCTCAACAGTAACCGAATATAAATAGGGGGTTATAGATTCGTTGTCCCATGTTAATTCGGGATTCCGGGCGATATCTTCGGGGCTCCCGGATACAGGAGCGAGATTGAAGATTTTGCCCGAACGGTGGGATATCACGTTCAGAGGAAATCCCCTCATTGTGTTTGAGGTAAAGTTTTCCCTGTTGGGGTAGAATCTGAGCATGCTGTTTGGAAGATGGACTGTGGGGTAGGTGGGAACAAGCAGATGGCTGATATTTCCCATGTAAGGGTTAACGAAAGAAACAGGGTCAGTACTGCTGTTGCTGCAGGCCGACAGTGCCAGTGAAATGATTACGGCGGCAGGCAGACCGGCTTTTAATGCAGATTTCCGGTTTTTTATGGAATTTACCATAAGGTACAGTGGTTATTTGAAACAGGTTACAATGAATTCTTTTGAGTCGTTTGTAAGTTCACCGCCGTCGAAGTCGCCCGCGATGTTGTAGCCCGCGAATTCAGATCTCTCCAGCAGGTGCTCCAGTTCGAACCTGAAAAAATACCTGAGCGGTGTTTCCCAGACGCTTGAATGGACGGTTACTCCGTCGTTCCATTCCATTCTGAAAGTTATGTTTATTATCTGGTTTATCAGGTCGGGCCTTGTTGATGTAAATCTCCGGAGCATTTTCCCGGGTTCATATTCGCCTTCGAAATCGGTAATATTGTTGAGGCCGGAGATAAGAGGTTTCAGATCGGGATTGAATACATCGAAGATGAATTTTCCGCCCGGGTTAAGATGGCTGCACACGTTATTAAGCGCCTTAATCTGTTCGGTAATCTCCGTCAGATGCATGAACACCCTGAAAGGAGCGATTATAAGGTCGCAGCCGGCGGACCTGAAATCAACAATGCTCTGAAGGCTGATTCTGTTGCGGTGTTCAGGCGGCAGTTTTGACCTGAGGACTTCTATCATGGCCGGGCTTATATCTATACCGTATATATCGGCTCCGCCGGCAAGAGCTTCGGTGAGGAGACGGCCTGTACCGCTTCCTATCTCAAGGATCCTGCCTCCTGTCTCCTTAATCCTGTCGAGGTAGAACCGGTTGTCAACGCCATCCCTTACCTGGTGGTATATAACGTCGTAAAATCTGGCAAAGAAATCAGGGTAAAGATCATTCATATCGAAAAGTAATTTTGTTGAGGAGTAAATTTACGATTCTTTTTTGACAGAAATAAGGAAGCAATCAGCAATCAGCAATCAGCTATTATACAAGATAAATGACCTGCACCTGCACGACCTGCACGACTGGCACAACTGGCACAACTGGCACAACCGGCACAACCGGCACAACCGGCACGACTGGCACAACTGGCACGACTGGCACGACTGGCACAACTGGCACAACCTGTTTAACCTATTCTTTCTTCGGTCTTCTGTCTTCCGTCTTCCATCCAATTCCTCTCCGGACCGAAATATTCTGATGAGTAATTAAATGAAACAATCGAGCATATTTTATTTTATATTTGCAACCAAAACAGAGGTTCTGCTTTTAATTTATATCCGGAAATGGTCAGGCAGTATTCATTAGACAAGGATAAGATAAAGGTTCTTATGCTTGAAGGGATTCATAAAAGTGCAATAGATTTTTTCACTTCAAACGGTTATCATAATATAGAGTCGTTTCCCAATGCACTCGATGAGGAGCTTCTGAAGGAGAAGATCCGGAGTGCGAATATTGTCGGGATCCGGTCGAGGACCCATATCACGAAGGATGTCCTGAATGAGGCGGGGAAGCTTCTTGCGATAGGTTGTTTCAGCATAGGTACAAATCAGGTCGACGGCCATGCTGCAAGGCTGATGGGGATCCCGGTGTTCAATGCGCCATTTTCGAACACAAGGTCGGTGGCTGAGCTTGTTATTGCAGAGGCGATTCTTCTGATGAGGAACATACCTGTAAAGAATGCGGCTGCGCATAAGGGGAGGTGGCTTAAGTCGGCGGCAAATTGTTTTGAAGTACGCGACAAGAACCTTGGTATTGTGGGTTATGGCCATATCGGGTCGCAGGTTTCGATTCTTGCGGAAGCCCTCGGGATGAATGTGTACTATTATGACATTGCAAAAAAGCTGAGTCTGGGAAAGGCAGTAGCCTGTTCCTCTCTCGAAGAACTTCTTTCCATTTCGCAGATCGTGACTCTGCATGTTCCCGAAACACCTATGACAAGGAATATGATAAGCGACAAGGAAATTGCACTGATGCGATGGGGTTCATGCCTTGTCAATGCGTCCAGGGGATCGGTTGTGAACATACAGGCTTTAACTGCGGCTCTTGAGTCAGGACGCATTCTCGGGGCGGCTCTCGATGTTTTCCCGGATGAACCGGCCTCGAACAGTGATCCGTTTGTATCGGAGCTTCAAAGATTCGACAATGTACTGCTCTCACCTCATGTTGGCGGAAGCACCGTTGAGGCGCAGCATAATATCGGAACTGAAGTTGCAGAAAAGCTTGTGAGGTACAGTGATACGGGATCGACGATCGGAGCTACGAATTTTGTCCAGATATCCCTTCAGCCAAATAATAACGCCCAGCGTTTCCTTCATATACATAAGAATGAGCCGGGTATTCTAAGGGAGGTCAACTATGTGTTCACATCAAAGGGTATAAATATAGCGGGTGAATATCTGCAGACCGATTCTGAAATAGGTTATGTTATAGTTGACACTGAGAGCTGTCTGGGTTCTGAAATAATCGAGGAGCTGAAAGCAATCAGGGGAACAATCAGGGTCAGGATGCTGCTGTGACAACCGGCGTTGCGGTTTAAAAGGCAGCAGGCAGTGATCAGTTGTTTTCCGACAGTCTTTTCTTCACAGGTTCCGGGCCAAATGACAGTTTTTCGATAGGTATGAAGGAATCATCAGCTTTATCGGTTATTTCTATATTCGGGCACATGCTTTTGAACAGCACCCTGATAGCATTTTCGACATTCTGCCTGATAGGTTTATAGATCCATTCAAATTCTTCGGGTCCTTTCTCAATTGAGTTTTCAAGGCTGACCCTGTATTTCTCCTTCAGCCTGGCCGCATACTCGTAGAGGTCGTAGCTGACCATCCATTTCGGGTCGGCAAAGATGTTCTGGCTCCTGTATTCAAAAATCTCAAAGAAGTCCCATTCAATCTTTCTGGTTCCGAAGGAGAGGAACTTTGGATTTATATTTGCGACTGTGAGCACATCGCTGACACTATCGTATCTGAACCGGAGTTCCTTGATATCTATGCCGTACTTTGCCGTCAGCGATACACTGATGCTTCCGAAATATTTGATGTCCCTGCCGTCATATTCTTCCCGGCTTGTAACGGGGCGCGAGAATCTGGTGTCGATTTCAAACAGGTTGAGTTCAAGGATGCTTTTGATCTGGGTGACCTGGAAATGTCTTTCCCTTAGAAAGTTGTTTTCATTTGCGAGATCCCTGTTCTCCTTTGCCAGGTTACTATTTTTTTCGTCGAGTTTTTTAATATTGTCCTCAAACAGGGTGACTTTCACGTTAAGGTTGATAAGCTGCTGGATTCCAAGTATTATCAATGCTGCACCGAGAACGGCAAGTCCCCAAACAATGAGTTTGCCGGTGAGCAAGATTATTGCCAGGACGACAAGCGCCGCTATTATCAGATATGATTTTGGAAATTTCATTCCGGTGCTTTTGGATAAAGATAAACTTTACTGCAAATTTAATTGAACAATTCTCAATTTGTTCCTTAGTTTTCCTTTAATATTGAGGTTTGAATTATGGAACAAAAAGGGTCACATCTTGAGCTTGGGACGGAGAATATCCGTAAACTTCTGCTTAAGTATGCCATTCCTTCGGTGATTGCCATGACGGCGTCATCTCTTTACAATATAATCGACAGCATATTCATCGGACAGGGGGTAGGGGCGCTTGCAATTTCAGGTCTTGCAATCACTTTTCCTCTGATGAACCTTGCCGCAGCTTTCGGATCGCTTGTTGGTGTCGGGGCTTCAGCCCTGTTGTCGCTCAGGCTCGGTCAGAAGGATTACAGCACGGCAAACACAATACTTGGCAATGTTCTGGTACTTAACCTGATACTGGGATCTCTTTACACTGTGATGGTTCTGCTGTTTCTCGATCCCATACTGCTTTTCTTCGGGGCCAGTCCTGACACACTGCCCTATGCCCATGATTTTATGGTGATTATCACAATGGGCAATGTGGTGACACATATGTATTTCGGACTGAATGCCCTTATGCGCGCTTCGGGGAATCCTGTCAGATCGATGTATGCTACAATCATTTCGGTTATTATAAACATTATCCTTGCTCCCCTGTTCATTTTTGTTTTCGGTTGGGGTATTAGGGGCGCCGCTTTGGCCACGGTTATTGCGCAGACATCGATGATGTTGTGGCAGCTGTTATATTTTACGGATAAAACCCGGTCGATTCATTTCCGGAAGGGCACTTTCAGGCTTAAATCGAAGATAGTAAGGGATTCAATGTCGATAGGAATGGCTCCTTTTCTGATGAATGTCACTGCGAGCGTAATTGTAATTCTGATCAACCAGGGTCTGATACGCCATGGAGGAGACATGGCTGTTGGCGCTTACGGTATAATAAACCGGGTTGCGGCCCTGTTTGTAATGATCGTCCTGGGATTGAACCAGGGGATGCAGCCAATTGCAGGTTATAACTTCGGTGCAAGACAGTATGACAGGGTCACTGCCGTTCTGAAACTGACAATATTCCTTGCTACCGGAGTTGTGACTCTGGGTTTTCTAATGGGTGAGCTATTTCCCCATGCCGTGGCTTCGATATTTACAAGCGACAAGGAGCTCATAGAGATTGCGGCTCCCGGGTTACGGATAGTAATGATTGTTTTTCCTCTTGTCGGGTTCCAGATGGTGGCTTCAACTTTCTTTCAGAGTATCGGAATGGCTGGCAAGGCAATTTTCATGTCACTTACACGCCAGGTACTCTTTCTGCTGCCCGGACTGTTGATCTTCCCGATATTCTTCGGTGTAAAAGGCGTATGGTACAGCATGCCGGCTGCTGACACACTGTCGGCTATGTTAGCCATTTACATGCTTACAGTGCAGTACAGGAAGTCAATTCAAAAACAAAAATCCATTGAAAGTTAAAGGTTGAATGAAAAGCAAATTTGTAATTACGATCGGCCGGCAGCTTGGAAGCGGTGGCCGGATAATAGGAGAGAAGCTTGCATCAAAGCTTGGCATTGCATTTTACGATAAGGAGCTTATTCAGCTTGCTTCACAGGAAAGCGGCCTTGGGAAGGAATTTTTTGAACAGGCCGATGAGAAGAAGCTGTACAGTGTTTTCGGAGGGCTGTTCGGGCTAAGGGGAACAATAGCTGAAGAGCCTTTTTCAACTTATTATCTCAACAACGAGACTCTTTTCAAGATACAGAGTGATGTAATCAGGAAACTGGCAGAAAAGGAATCCTGCCTTTTTGTTGGAAGATGCGCCGATTATATACTGGGAGGGCATCCAAGGATACTGAATGTGTTTATAAGCGCCGATCTTGCCGACCGTGTTGTAAGGATCGCGGAACAGCAGAAGCTTACTCCCGATAAAGCACGTGATTTTATAGAAAAAGCCGACAAGAGAAGGGCGGCATATTATAACTATTTCAGCAGTAAGCTCTGGGGTGCTGCAGATACATATCACATCTGTGTCAATTCCTCCTGGCTCGGACTTGATGAGACGGTTGAGTTAATCGGCGGATTTGCCACAAAGAGGTTCGGATTATGATCACCTTCTCATGTTGTGGTCTTTCTGAACCATAGTCCTGCTGTTCGCGGATCCGTGCGAAGGGAGAAACAGGGAGCATCCGGTATCAAGGAGTTTCCCCCATGAGTTGACAAGCTGCCGGGGGTCCTCAGCAAAAGGAGGGAATGCCGATCCCGGAAAAATCCCGAACATTGTGTCGCCGACAATTGCAATTTCATCGTCTATTATGACACTTATTGAACCGGAAGTATGTCCGGGTGTTTCCATAATATATGCGTTGATGCCGAAATCCTTCAGATCATAAACCGAATCAACAATGATATCCTGCCTGCATGATTTGTATCTGCCGATTGAGGGTCCTGCCGCTGATAGCATTTTAACTATTGCCTTTGAAAATCCGAAAGTACCGCGGGGAACCGGGCTTGTTCCGGAGGCCAGAAACTGAGCTTCCTTCCTGTGGATAATCACCGGGGTCTTGAACGCTTTCCTTATCCTGGAAGCATTTCCTGCATGGTCGAAATGGGAATGGGTCAGGATCAGGCAATCGATATGGTAAACAGTCAGCTTGTTAAGACGCAGCTTTAACAGACGCCACTCCAGGGCGATGCCCGTATCCACCAGGATGTTTTTTGTTCCGTTTGTTACAAGGAATGCATTGCTGCGTCCCGACAGGACACATATAATCCGGGTTCCGCCTGCTGTAATCCAGGTCTTCATCTTTCGTTAAGCAGTTTCATGAAGATTATTACGGATTTTCTTCCGGCTTATTGTTGGAAGAATCGGAAACCGATTAAATCCTGTCTTTCAGGTGCCGTCTTATATCAGTGAACAGATTGCGGGTAATTGCAGCATCCTTAAGGTTAAGAAAGATATCGGTATCATCCGTTTTGATATGTATGAACGGCGGGTTTCCCTTATCGATGAACATTTTAACCTTTTCTCCGGTGCGGAGCCTGAAATTTCCCCTGAGGACTTTCCCGAAGGCATAGCCGTTGGTTTTTACTTTTATGGCAGGAAGGGAAACGATTGTATCACAGCTTTGTATCTTTGAAAAATCAACTCTCATTCCGTACATTCCTTCAATGTTCAGGGCTGAGTCCGATACCGTTACAGACATTGGTTTCCGGCCTGAAAGAACAAGAATGGCAGGGAAAGCAAGGCCGAGAAGAATAACCACAGCAAGTATTATCATGCCCGATTTGCCTGATGATTCTAACGTTGAAACAGATTCAGGAATCTTGCCGGTGTTCCCGAGCATTTTATTGATTATTGAAGCAATCTCCTCCGGCCTGTCGGTCCCGACCCTTATTTTTTTCCGGTTTTTGAAAGTAAGCTCAATGGCTTTGCGACCTGAAACATTGTAGAGCCAGCCGTCGGGTGTCCAGTGGATGCCGATGCCGTAAAAGGCAGGATTTGATACCGGTCTGCAGCTTTCAATCTCCTCAATGGGATAATGTTTTTTTATCAGGCCGGTTCCCATACTGAACCCTATGCGTGAATCGCTTACAATAATTGTAAGCCTGTAAAAAGCCAGCAGACAGATTATGAATGTGATTATAACGAATACCAATACTATTGCAAGTGCAGGTTCATCAAAGCCATGGAGAATAAGCATCACCACAGTAAGGATAAGAATTGGAAGAAGCAAGGCCACAGAGAATGTTCCCGGCTGGGTGAATTTGATTTCTTTCATTCTTTTATATGCTGTTGGTTGCTGATCAGTTCATGATTATCATCATACCACTGTTGCTGCTGTTGCCAAACCTGGGATTAACTACATTGTTGTAAATCGATCCGAATGTATAGGAGAGGCCGAAGTTCAGGTAGTATTCATATTGAGTGGCGATCTCTTTCCTCTGCAGCAGGATCTCGTCATAGGTAAGATCCTGTTTCACAAGGTTTATCTGGTCATGTATAAGGGAAGCGCCTCCACCGAAATTCAGGGAAAGACCTTTGGCTACTCTGAAGTTGAAATAGCCGTTTAACGACAGGTTGTTCTTTGACCAGTCGTGCAGATAATTGCTGTACGATAGCGTGAAATCGATCGATCCCCATTTCTGTATAACTTCGTATGAGGCAGAAAGGGTATGGAGAAAAAGGTTTTCCCTGATTTTGTCGTAGATTGTTGTGTCGGCATATTCAACCAGACTGATTCCGGCTGAATATAAAACTCTCATCTGCCGTCTGGTCGATTCGGAATAGGGGAAAAGATCATATTCAATTCCAGGCATCAGGTTGTAATAAAGTTTCTTGTTGCTGTAGCTTGATGAACCTATCGTTGTTGATCCCCCGTATGACCAGTGGTCCGATATGCTCCTGACAACAAGTCCGGTAACATACTTGGTTTTTGATTTGCTTGTGACTGTGCTTCCGTCGATAATATATTCGGAAGCATTTGTATTATATCTGGCGTTAATATCGATCTTCCATTTCTCGGTGATTTTTGCTGCTGCAAGATTTCCGGTGAGATAATAGTATTTGTAGGTTTTCTCTCCGTTAAGGTAGCTGCTCAGTGATCCCTTGAATACCCAGCTTTTCCATCTGTCGCCGGTTACGGTTTCCGATAAAGGCTGGCTGAAAGAAATATTCATGTATTGAGCGAGGGGAGTGCGTGCCACATACCGCATCAGGCCCATTTTCAGAGTCCTCACCATTTTCTGCCGGTAACCCTCGGTTGTCTCGTCGGGTGTCGTTACGAATGTGATTGTATCGCGCATTCCTTCAAATTCATGCTGGCCGACAAGGAAATAGGTGTATTCATAGCCGCCCGAACCAGTCCTCTGACTTGTTGAGATTATGTAAACACCGGCGTCCCTGATGTCGCGGACATAGTTTACATACGGGATTTCCTTCCGGACATAGTCGGTGCTCTCCATGAAAACATTAAGCGCATCTTTTCGAAGGGTGTCTGCCTGGTTCAGGGTTTCCTGGGCTATGCCGCTGACAATTGTGAACATGAGTGCTGCGGCAAGGATGATTCTTTTCATCATAAGGCAGGATTTTATTTGATTGACGACGAAAATAAGCAATTTCCCGGATCTGCAAGTTAACGATGATAAATATTGGTAAAATAAAACCGGCACCCATAAGTGAGCGCCGGTTTTTACAAGGAATTCAAAGAATGAAAAACAGAAAACTATCGGAAATTTAAATTCTATTCGTTACGGTCGGCTTCATTTTTCCTTTCCAGGCCTTCATCTGTCATTATCCAGGTATTGTCCACGGGGTCCGGGCCTTCATATTCATATTCATAATCGTCAGAGTATCTCCAGTTCCAGTCCTGACTTTCGTGCTGACGGCTGAACATCTCCTGGGTTGTTTTATCAAAATGTACTGTTGTACCTTGCGGAATAAGTATATCCAGATCAACTTCATTGAGCGACCATCTGGTTCCTGCGGGAAGGGAGAAATATTCGTCGATGAAAATCGTGTCGGAAGAGATTCTGTAGTTATAAATCAATTCCTCGGCGTTCCTTTTAGCATCCTGTTTGCTTTTTCCGGTTGCCCTTTTCCTTACCCTTATCAGAAGCGATTCGTCAGATGACTGATTGATGTCAATATCGGTTGTGACATGGATTTCCCTGGTTGCATCTTTAAGGAAAACTGTATAATCCCTGTCGAATGTTATTTCCTTGTCGAAACTCAGGTTAGCTGACTTCTTGTCTGCTGAGATATAAAGTTCGTGCGGGGCCTTTTCGATTACAACCTCTGAAACGCGTCCCGACATTTCTGTAAAGCCCACTCCTTCATTGAACAGAAGTATTGAGAAGGCAGCCAGGCTTACAACCCATATCACAAGTGCCAGAAGACTGATGATCCCATCCCTGGCTTTGAACCAGAAAATCATTTTGACGCCCCAGTAAATGAAAGCCAGAAGCGGTAGGATAATAATTACCGACAGCAGGACCAATAACCATGGTGCAACGGCAGGGTTGACAATGTAACTTAGGAAATCGGGCAGGTAAAACAAATTTACTCCCCCGGAGTGGTTTGGGAAATACCCGGGATAGTTAAGGAAGAATAGCGCAATATATGAAACAAGTGCAGCAAATCCTCCTATTACAAATGCAATCCCTGTAATGATCAGCATAATCCGGACAAAGATAAAGAGCACTTTGCCTATCGCCCTGAGTATCTCGTTAATTGCATGTCCTGCCCCAGAGCCTGCCGGCTGCGTCCGGGTTCCTGTGATTGCTGATTGAGGTGTATTTGTGAAAGAGGAACGGAAGTCATTCCTGCCATACATTTCCTTTTTCTGACCATCACTTGCGGCAGAAGGGAGGGCTATCCACAGAGCAATATAGAGTAAGGGCCCGACAAAGAAGAAGAAAGTGAAAATTACAAAGGCAAGCCTGATCCAGACAGCTTCAATATTCAGGAATGGAGCCAGTCCTCCGCAAACGCCTCCAAGTATTGCATCATCCGGGTTCCTGTAAAGTTTTTTTGATTCAGCCGTGCGTGGCCTGGCCGCCTGATCGTTTACAGGCTCGCCGTCAGCTTCAAAATCCTCCGGTTTGCCTATTATTGAAATCATGGTTTCGACATTCTCCCTCGAAATGATTGCAGCTCCGGCTCCCTGTGAGTTAAATATCTCGGCAATCCTAAGTTCTATGTCTTCTATTGTTTCAGCGCCACCCTGAGTGTTCCTGAGCCTGTCGTTAATATCCTGGAGATAGCGGCGCAGGATTTTATAAGCCTCTTCATCAATCTGGAAAAGCGAGCCTCCAAGGTTTATTTTGATAGTTTTATCCATTGTATTTTCAATTAAAGATTTTATAAGGGTTTACCTGGTCCTGATGAGATCAACCGATTCCACAAGCTCATCCCACGATTTATCGAGTTCAGCGAGGTAGTTTTTACCTTCGTCGGTGAGTTCATAGTATTTTCTTGGAGGTCCCTGTTGCGATTCTTCCCAGCGGTAGCTGAGAAGGCCTGAATTTTTCTGCCTTGTAAGCAGTGGATAAAGGGTTCCTTCGACTACAATCAGCTTAGCTTCCTTGAGTTCCCTTATAATATCGCTTGCATAGCAGGAGTTTTTCGAAAGTACCGACAGGATGCAGTACTCGAGTATCCCTTTTCGCATCTGTGCTTTTGTGTTTTCCAGATCCATATTTTTGAATTTTAGATGATTACAATTTCATGTTCTTTCTGACTGTATCAAACTCGCTCTTCACGGCTTCCTTTATGTTATGGATATTTACCGGGTCGCCTTTCATCTCGATCTTCTGAGCGGTTGTTTTGGCTTCAGGAAGCACTATGTACAGGATCAGGTAGATAAGGAATCCTATCCCTCCGGCCACAACAAGAGCCAGAAAAATAGCCCTGATCAGCCATGGTTCGAGATCCCAGTATGCGCCCATTCCTGCACAGACACCCCCTATTACCCTGCGGTCGGGATCGCGGTACATCCGATGCGGGCCCGGGGTTGAGAATTTCTCCTTCCGCGACGGGCCTTCATTGTTCGAAATGTCTTCAGGGCTGCCCATTATTGAAATTATCTCGTTTACGTCGGAAATATTGATTACCTGCTTGTAGCCGGTCAGCTTCTGACGAAAGAGATCAGACATCCTGCCTTCGATATCCGAAAGAATTTCTGATGAGCTCTCTTCCCCGGCAAAGTTGAGCTCCAGATTCTTAAGATATCTTTTGAGTTCTGAATAGGCGTCTTCATCGATGTTGAAGGAGAAGCCGCCCAGGTTTACCGTTACTGTAATTTTCATAGAACCTTATAAAATTTACTACTGTTAATAAATTACAACTATACGATGCAAAGATATAATAAAATAATTATACTATGCAATACATAGTACTAAAAAAATTACATGAATTTTAATAATATTTTGTATGTGAAAGATAATCAACGATATAATAAGTGAGTCATAAATGACTGGCTTACGACGCAAGACTTACGACGCAAGACTTACGACGCAAGACTTACGACGCAAGACTCAAGACGCAAGACGCAAGACGCAAGACGCACGTTTCTGCCAGTTCTGCCGGTTCTGCCGGTTCTGCCGGTCGTTATCAGTGGAAACAACCAGCATGACCGGCATGACTGGCATGACCTTACTTCTTGACAAAGTTTTTCACCTTTCACCTCTTTGCTTATCTTTACATGATTTACTTTTAAACATCAGAATTCATGGCAAAACGATACAAATGGGGCATCCTTGCGCCCGGGAGGATAGCCGCAAAATTTGCAAACGGGTTGAAGGTTCTTGAAAATGCTGAATTGTATGCCGTAGGATCGCGTGATGCAGGAAGGGCAAAACGCTTCGCTGAGGAACATGGATTCAGGAAATATTACGGTTCGTACGAAGAACTTGCCGGTGATCCTGAAGTTGATGTGATTTACATTTCCTCACCGCATTCGGAACATTATGAACAGACTCTTTTATGTCTGAGAAATAAGAAGGCAGTGCTTTGTGAGAAGGCATTCTCGCTTAACAGCAGTGAAACGGATGAGATGATTGCAGAAGCCCGACGTCAGGATGTTTTCCTGATGGAAGCCCTGTGGCCTCCTTTCCAGCCGTTTTATATTAAGGCACATGAAATAATCGGATCGGGGATACTCGGTGACATTATAAACATGCATGCGTGGTTCTCATTTATCCCGCCCTATGATCCCGCTGACCGTAAATTCAATATTTCCCTGGGAGGAGGGTCGCTTCTTGACATTGGAATTTATCCTGTTATCGATGCTCTTTCATTTCTTGGAGTCCCTGATAGTGTAAAAGCATCAGCGTCATTTGGTCAGACCGGATCGGAGGAATCGATTTCTGCGGTTTTGAAGTATAATTCGGGCAAGCTTGCGACAATTTACAGTTCATTCAGGACAAATAAGGGGATAGGATGCGATCTCCTTTGTGAAAAAGGGAATCTTACTGTAGCAAGGGGGCGGGATATGAATCAAAGGGTGATACTTGAGCTTCATGGCAAGGAAAAGGAAACCTTCGTATTCACACCGCCTGCACTTGGATATCACTGGGAAGCGGAGGAGGTTATGAACTGCCTTGACAGGCAGCTGATAGAGAGCCCTGTCGTGCCGCTTTCATTCAGCGCCGGCCTGATGCTTACACTCGACAGGATAAGGGAGTCAGCAGGGATTGTATTTCCGGGACGGGATTAGAAATTGATTTTTTTTGCGAGGCAGTAATTTCGGAATAGCTGCCTGTCGACGAACAGCCCAACCAGCGCCATGTCAAAGTCAGAAACCAATTCCGGAAACGATACTGCTTTCTACCTGAAGAAGCTCAGGCTGAGCATGCTGGTACCAGGAATTTTTGTATTCCTTATGTGGCTTGTGAAGGCAGTTGAGATAATGTTTGACCTGGATCTTACACGGCTGGGCATCTATCCTCTTGAGATTAAAGGTCTTGCCGGCATACTGTTTTCTCCTTTCATACATTCCGGTTTCAGGCATCTGTTCAACAACAGCCTTCCACTTTTTTTCCTTGGGACCGCCTTCTTTTACTTCTATTCCGACATAGCTGTCAGGGTATCTTTATGGACCTGGTTCCTGACGGGTCTTTCAGTATGGCTGGCAGGCCGTCCCTCATGGCACATCGGGGCAAGCGGGCTTATCTACGGATTTGCCTCATTTCTGTTTTTCAGCGGCATAATACGGAATTATTTCAGGCTTGTGGCCCTGTCGCTTCTGATAGTATTTATCTATGGGTCAATGGTATGGGGAATCTTCCCCGATATCTACGAAAATGTTTCATGGGAGTCGCATATGCTCGGTTTCATATCCGGGATATTACTGGCTGTCGTGTACAGGAAGGAGGGTCCACAGGAACCGGTTCATGATTGGCTCGATGAGGAGGAGGTTGAGGATGAGGAAACCGGGAAACCCGAATGACCGTCCCTGGTTTAGTTAAAAATAGTTAAATCATTCTGTTATAACATTTTCGCAGTAATGTTAATTCAAATTATTGAGGATATTTACGGCGTGTACAAGAAGTTCCCCTGTTGAAGTAAATGATTTATTATGAGAAAATTAATTGGATTTTCCTTCTTTCTTTTACTGGCTGCCATACTACCTCAGAATATCCTTTCACAGGAAGCAGTTGTTTCTGATTCTGTCAGGACAAATGCAGTAAAGATTTTTCTCGACTGCAGGGATTGCGACATGAATTATACCAGGCAGGAGATCCCGTATATAAACTATGTAAGGGATGTAAAGGAAGCGGAAGTTTATATACTTGTTACAGAGCAGAGTGCGGGAAGCGGCGGGGAACACTTTACATTTACATTTCAGGGTCAGGGCAAGTTTAAAGGCCTTGATGATACTCTGAGCTATACTACAAGTCCCGACCAGACAAACACAATAATCAGGGAGAAAAGGACAAACATGCTGAAGATGGGTCTGATGAGGTATGTAGCAAAGACACCTCTTTTTAATGAGATTGAAATAAACCACACAGGAAATCTGGAGGACCAGGAGGTTGTTGACAGGTGGAACAACTGGGTTTTTTCGATTTCCACCGAGCCTTCGTTTGAGTCGGAGGAGACAAACAAGGAGCTTTTTTTAAGGAACTCATTAAGCATCAACAAGATCACTCCCGATATCAAGTTGGAGGTGGAGATGGATCATTTTTACAGGCGTGAAAAGTTTGTTGAGGATGCAGGAACTGAAGATGAAAGCATAAACACTTATACAACAAGTGATCTGATAATACAAAACCTGTTTGTAAAAAGCCTCGGTGAACACTGGTCTGCAGGCCTCAGGTTGGATATAGGATCGTCAACCCGCGAAAATTATAATATGGCCGCCAACATACTTCCATCGGTGGAGTATGACATATTCCCATACAGCGAGGCAACTCACAGGCAGTTGAGAATACTTTACGGAGCAGGCTTTCAGGGAAACAACTATATAGATACAACAGTATTCAACAAGGTTAAGGAGAATCTTCTTTTACAGAAGTTGAACATTGCTTTTGAAGTAAGGAAGAAATGGGGTTCCATCGGCGTTTTGCTTGTCGGATCGAATTACTTCCATGATTTTTCAAAGAACAGGATAGAGCTGAACTCATCGCTTAACATAAGGATTTTCAAGGGACTGTCGGTTCAGATTGAGGGCGGGATTGCCCATATAAATGATCAGCTGAACCTGAAGAAGGGAGGAATAACCGAGGCTGAACGACTGCTGAGGCTGAGAGAGCTGGCAACGAGGTATCGTATTGATGGAGGTGTCGAACTTACATATACATTCGGTTCAATATACAATAATGTAGTTAATCCCAGATTCAGCTCATCACGATTCCGGTTTTAAACTGACAGACCTTATCTTCCGGCTTCCGGAAGGTATGATGGGGTGAAGGGCTTGTACCGTCCGGCGTTTTTGTTTTTTTGGTACATTTACTGCACTTAAACGGCCAGGTTATGCACGAGAGGTTCAGGTACGGTACCGGGAATGACCTTCTTAACAAGGCAAATGAGCTCGGACTGGAGCTTCCCTGGAGTGATTCCATTTCTTCTCTCCTGATGCCCTTTGATCTTAACGGGTTTAAAGTATCAAACCGACTTGTGGTTCAGCCGATGGAGGCTCATGATTCTGAAAATGACGGATCTCCCTCAGAGCTTACCAGGAGGCGTTACCTGCGATACGCTTCCGGAGGAAGCGGGATAATCTGGTATGAGGCTGTTTCGGTTGTTCATGAGGGCAGGTCGGGGCCTCATCAGCTCTGGATAAACAAGTTAAGCTTCGATTCTTTTGCCAGGCTCAATGATGAGGTGAGGAAACATTCCTGCATTCAGGCGCCTGATCCGTTTCTTGTAATTCAGCTTACTCATTCAGGTCGTTACAGCAAACCCGAAGGTCTTCCGCGGCCTCAGGCAGCTGCTCCCAATCCCATCCTTGACAAGACACCTCCGGACATTCTTACAGACGATGACCTGAAGAGAATTTCCGACAGGTTTGTTGAATCGGCAAGGCTTGCATACAGGGCCGGATTCAATGCAATCGACCTGAAGGCATGCCACGGTTATCTTGTGATTGACCTTCTGGCTGCAAAAACAAGGAAAAACAGTATTTTCGGAGGAGAGGAGACAGGCAGAAGATTCCGTTTCCTTTTGGAGACAATTGACAGGATCAGGGATTACGTCCCGGAGATAATGATTACAACACGCCTGGGTATTTCCGATTTATATACAGGCGGATTCGGAGTCGATGAACATGGCAAGCCGGATTTTACAGAGAGCCTTCAGCTCGTTGAACAGCTTGCCTCACGAGGTATAGGGCTTCTGAATGTCACGATGGGAAGTCCCTATCATAATCCGCATGTAAGCAGGCCTTTTGATACTCCGGTTCCGGGCAGTAAGGTTCCAGGGGAACATCCTCTCGAAGGCGTTATAAGAATTATAAATGGAGCCGCCCTGTTCCAGGACAGGTTTCCCGGGATAGCAATTGTTGGATCAGGCTGGTCTTATCTGAGGCAATTTGCACCCTGTGTTGCTGCCGCCGTCATCGATAGCGGCAAAGCCGCATTTGCAGGGTTTGGAAGAAATTCATTTGCTTATCCCTCGATGCCCCTCGATCTGATGAATACCGGAAAGGCTGATCCTAAGAAAACATGCATCACCTGCTCGGGCTGTACAAGGCTTATAAGGAGCCTGAGGCCCGGAGGATGCGTGATCCGAGACAAGGAAGTCTATGGGAATGAGCTAAAGAAACTTATAGCTGATGGAAAGTGAAATAATCCGGAAAGATCGTTTTTCAATAAGATATTACAGTCTTAATACCCTGATAATCGGAAGCGGGGCTGCCTCGCTGAATGCGGCTGTGAGCCTCCATTCAATGGGTGTTGAGGATATCCTCGTTGTTACTGCCCAATGGGGAGGGGGCACTTCGAAAAATGCCGGTTCCGACAAGCAGACCTATTACAAGCTATCGCTTGCCGGAGGGGATCCCGATTCGGTGAGAGAGATGGCTCATGACCTTTTCAGCGGGAGGTGCATGCATGGCGATATCGCTCTTTGCGAAGCCCAGGGATCGGTTCAGGCTTTCATAAAGCTTGTTGGCCTTGGCGTTCCGTTTCCCCGTGATAAATATGGCTCATTTGCAGGTTACAAAACCGACAATGATCCCCGTGCAAGGGCAACTTCGGCTGGTCCTTACACATCGCGGATGATTACAGAGGCTCTGGAGGTTGAGGTCCGCAAAAGGAATATAAGGGTGCTTGACAACCATCAGGTTGTTGAACTGCTTACAAGTGCGGATGGGAGCAGGGTTACAGGGGCTTTGGCAATCGATACATCGAAAAAGGATCCCTATGATGCTTTTTCAGTGTTCAATGTTGTCAACATAATCCTTGGAACCGGCGGACCTGGTGAGATGTATGAGGACAGCGTGTATCCGATTTCACAGACCGGGTCGCCCGGCATGGCATACAGGGCTGGCGCTTCAGGGCAGAATCTTACAGAATCGCAGTTCGGGATTTCATCACTTGGGTTCAGGTGGAATTTGTCGGGGAGCTACCAGCAGGTAATCCCGCGATATTTTTCGACCGACAGTTTCGGAAAGGATGAAAAGGAATTTCTCAATTTAAATTTTCAAAACTACAGGGATCTGACAAGAGCCATTTTTATGAAGGGTTATCAGTGGCCCTTTGATCCGTCACGTATTGCTGGCAGCGGGTCATCACATATAGATTTGCTTGTATGGGAGGAAAAGGTTAAGAAGGGAAGAAAGGTATTCATGGATTTTCGCAAAAACCTTACATGGCAGGAAAAAGATACATTCAATCCAAGTGAACTTGACCCTCTGGCAAGGGATTATCTTGAAAGCAGCGGATCGTTGAAGGCGACTCCGCTTGAGAGGCTTCTGGCGATGAACAGGCCGGCTTACGAACTTTACAGGGATCATGGAATAGACCTGGCATCGGAGCCTCTTGAAATCGGAATATGCGCTCAGCACAACAATGGAGGACTAAAGGCCGACATCTGGTGGGAGTCGGATATTAAACATCTCTTCCCTGTGGGTGAGGTAAACGGTTCTCATGGAGTAAGCAGGCCGGGAGGCTCGGCCCTCAATTCGGGTCAGGTCGGGAGTTTTCGTGCAGCGGAATTTATAAGCAGGATGTATAACAATATGCCTCCTGACAGGAACAAATTCATTGAATCGGCCGGAGATGGAATAAATCAGGTGCTGGATACTGCCCTGTTATGGCTGCGATCGCCGGACAACAAATCCGGACGCCAGATCCTTGCAGAAATACGTCACAGGATGTCGCAGGCCGCAGGTATCATCCGCGACAGGCAGAAAGTTGAAGAGGCTGCTGCTGAGGCAGCTGCTCTCAAGGAATCAATACGAAGCGGTCTTGGGGCATCATCGCCGGAAGAACTTGCGGAATGTTTCAGGATATCTGATCTCTGCCTTACCCATTTAATTTATCTTGAGGCTGTAAGGCATTATATAGAAGGAGGAGGCAGAAGCAGGGGATCGTATATTGTAACAGGCGGAGCTAAATCATCCCTTATTAAGTCCGAAGGAACTTGTTATGAAACAGAGCTTTGCAGGTACGACAGGGAGGTTGAGGCAGACATACAGGAGGCAAGGCTCATTAATGGCAAAGTCCGATTCACAGGCACGGCTGTCAGGGATATCCCTGAACAGAACCTTTGGTTTGAGAAGGTTTGGAAAGAATATCTTGAAGATAATTATTCCGGAGGCAGGGATAATTCAACAAATTATTAACTTTAACGCCACTAACCAACCTGAAAAACTCATTTCGCATGAATGGGAAACCTGTAGCCGTTATTACAGGAGCCTCAAGGGGCATCGGTCGCGCAACAGCTATAGCCCTGGCCGGTGAAGGCTATGATATTGCCGCCATTGCACGGTCGGTCGACAGCGAAGGGATGGAAATCCTGGGGGCTGAAGTTGAAAAGCGAGGTGCACAATTCTTCCCTGTAGGACTCGATATCTCATGTACAGTATGTCAGAAGGAAGTTGTTTCAAATATTCTTCAGCGGTATGGACGTATCGATTTTCTTGTCAATAATGCCGGTGTTGCTCCGCTTCAGAGGAAGGACCTCCTCGAAATGACTGAAGATAGTTACGATCGTGTAATGAACATAAATCTGAGGGGTCCGGTCTTCTTTGCCCAGAAAGTCGCCAGGGAGATGGTCTGGCTAAAAAGCCAGATTCAGGGATACAAGCCTTCCATAATCTTCATTACATCTGTATCTGCCGAACTCTCCTCACCCAACAGGACCGAGTACTGTGTTTCCAAGGCTGGACTCAGCATGGCTTCGACTGTATTTGCCGACCGGCTTGCCAAAGAAGGAATAAGGGTATTTGAGGTCAGGCCCGGTATAATCCAGACCGACATGACTATCAAACTTACTGACAAGTACACAAAGCTGATTAATGAAGGGTTGGTACCCCAGCGAAGATGGGGTTTGCCTGAAGATGTCGGAAAGGCCGTGGCATCAATTGCCAGGGGCGACTGGGATTATTCAACAGGAATGGTGTTTGAGATCAGCGGCGGATTGAACCTCCACGGCATGTAAGCAGGTCTCTTCTCTCTCCTTTAAAATTCCCTTTCGAACAAATCACGGGGACTCATTGTTATTTGTGTGAACATTCAAAACAAGACAATGAGAAATATATTATTGATTATGGCTTTGGCAACAGCAACAGCCGGAACATTATCCGGACAGGAGAAACTGATTGCAAGCAAGGATAAGACAACTTTATCATGGCTCGGAGAAAAGGTTGTAGGACAACACTCCGGAACCATCGATATCAAATCAGGTCATCTCACATGGCTCGGCAACAAAATTGCATCAGGCGAATTTGTAATAGATATGACTTCAATCAAGTCAGATGAAAAGCTCGACAGGCTTGTTGGTCATCTGAAATCGGAAGATTTTTTCGGAGTTGACAATCATCCCGAATCCCGGCTTGAAATAACCGATAGCACTCCTTTTGACAAGGGCACCGGAACCATAAAGGGAAAGCTGACGATTAAGAATATCACGCATCCGGTGGAATTCAGGGCTACAGTACAGAAGGCTGAAGAAGGTCACTGGTTTTATGCAAACCTTGTTATTGACAGGGCGAAGTACAATATCCGCTATGGCTCAGGATCGTTTTTTGACAATCTGGGAGACAAG
>CAZKTX010000032.1:11024-25359 GCA_964555805.1 uncultured Rikenellaceae bacterium | reverse complement strand
AATTCAGATATTGTTTTACAATAAAAATTCGTGAGTTTTTAGAAGCTGTCCACTTTCAACTGGCAGTATTATTCATTGTAAATGACCTGCAGGACTTGAAAGACCTGCACGACCTTCCTTCCTCATCCGAAATATTCTTGACTTGGGTTGTTTTCCTGAGTAACTTTGATTTACCTAATAAACCCGTACAATGAAGGAAGTCAGAAAGTCATTTCCGGATAAGGGTATTCCGGCAAAGGAGCTGATCAGCGAAATGCAGGAAATAAAATCAAAGGATGCCTCATGGGAAGAAGGCAGGATATTCGGCTACGTTTTTTATCCCGGCGAAGAAACAGCCGCTGTTGCCGAAAAAGCCTACCTGTTATTTGGAAGTGAGAATGCACTTAACAGTTCTCTTTTCAAATCAATTAAACTCTTCGAAAAGGAGATAGTCCGGATTGTAACAGGATTGCTCCACGGAGGTCCTGAAGCAGCCGGAACCTTCACGTCGGGCGGAACCGAGAGCATATTCCTTGCTGTCAAAACAGCCAGGGACAAAGCACGTGCAGAGCATCCGGAGATAAAAGCTCCTTCAATAGTTGTGCCTGAATCGGCTCACCCTGCATTCCTGAAAGCAGCTCATTATCTCAATGTGGAGATAATCCAAACTCCGCTTCGTGAAGATAAACGAGCCGATCCCGATGTAATACGCAAGTCAGTTGGCTCCGGCACAATTCTTCTGGCGGCATCGGCTCCCTGCTTTCCTCATGGTGTTATCGATCCGATTGCAGAGATTGCTCAGATCGCACTTGAGAAAAAGATACCCTTCCATGTCGATGCATGCATGGGCGGCATGCTGCTGCCTTTCGTCGAGAAGCTTGGATACCCTTTGCCGGAATATGATTTTCGGGTTCCCGGTGTAACATCCATATCAGTTGATCTTCACAAATACGGCTATGCCCCTAAAGGCGCCAGCGTAATTCTGTATCATGACCGGGCTCTCAGAAGGCATCAGTTTTTTGCATGCACCGAATGGCCCGGCGGACTGTACGGTTCAGCGGCATTTTCAGGAAGCAGAAGCGGCGGTCCGGCTGCTGCAGCATGGGCAACCCTTATGAACCTTGGCAACGAGGGATATCTGAGTATGGCAAAGAACGTTATGGAAACATCGCGCAGGATACAGGCCGGTATTAAAAGTATTGAAGGACTCACGGTAATAAGTAATCCCGATCTGGGACTTATCGCTTTCACATCAGATAACCGCGACATTTTTGAAGTCGGAGACAAATTGTCGGATCAGAACTGGTTTCTCGACAGGATACAGTTCCCCAATGCTCTTCATCTCACATTGGCTGAACAGCATAAGGATCAGGTTGAAAATTTTATTTCCGCCCTCAGGCTGGCCGTGTCACAATCCAGAGAGCTTAAGTCCGGCAGCGCCTCTTCCCGCTTCGTGGTCTCCTTTGTAAAGGGCCTTTCCCGGATGCTTCCGGAAATATGGTTCAGAAAGCTTTCCCATGCGGCATCCCGTTTAATGGGCAGGGAAGATGACAGCAAACACACAATGGGAGCTGCCGTCTACGGCATAACATCAGCAATCGAAAACCGCGGAAATGTGCACGAACTGGTTCTGGATGTCCTGGATAACATGTACTGAAGAATCCTGTTGCCGGTTCTGCCGGTTCTGCCAGTTTTGCCAGTTCTGCCGGTTCTGCCGGTTTTGCCAGTTCTGCCAGTTTTGCCAGTCGTCATCAGTTGAGATGACGGGCATGACTTGCACGACTTGCATGACTTGCACGACTTGCACGACCTGCACGACCTAAAGGACCTGCACGACCTACGGGACCCGTCCAATTGTTAATAACTTTGTTTAATTGTTATTTAATTGGCTTAATCAGTAAAACTTCTATCCCTAAATTTGATTCGGCCAGCACCCATTCGCACTTTCCTGCTCTGGAAATTGTATTTGACTAACATAATTGATTAATGCTGATAAAACGGGGTGCTGGCTTTCTTTATTATCCCACTCCTTCAACGAAGATCCTAAGAAACTGAAAGAAAACAAAAACAGTTTGCCGGATTGGCAAACTGTTAATCTTATTCCGGAATACTGAAGGACTCAGCTTAGAACTTAAGGGCTACTCCAATATTAAGGTACGAGATCCCGTATCCTAGTTCAGCCATTACTGCAAAAGTTTCCTTGAAATAGTATCTTCCACCGATAAACCACGACCATTGAAGACCGCTTGATGAAGCAGAATAATCATCCTCGGTTCCTGCTCCGGTCCATTTAGATGATACTACGTTATAACCAAGAAGAATACCTGTGTAGGTATCAAGCTTTTCAACAAGGGGGTAATGAAAATTACCTTTTGCCCCCAAAATCAGGTTTGTATACTTCCACTTTGAGGTCAAATAATCATATTTATAGGAAGAGTAGCCAAGGTAAGGGCCAACTCCTATAACTCCCTTGTCTATGATCTCATCAGCAACACCGATCTCAAGCGAAACCGATAACGGAGGGATCTGACTCTTGTAGTAGGTTCCGGAATATAATGTGGAACCAAGTCCAAGCCCGACATTCAGGACCTTGTCTCCTTTGAGAAATGTGGATTCCTGACCTGTCATCTGTGCAAACAGAAAAATTGCACCGGCAACCAGGAGTAAAGATTTTTTCATACTTTTAATTATTAGTGGATAAAAAATGCTTTGTTGTTAAACAAAGCATTTATACCGATTGTTCGGAAACCGGTTATTTTTATTTGGTGCCGGGAATGACCCAGTTTCCCCCCGGGGGAAACTCTTAACTGCTGCTCCTTTACTGCGTAATTTCAGGAACCGCCAAAGATCAAAAACATTCCGGCTGCAAGCGCGGCGCCAATCATCGGACCGACTATCGGAACCCAGGAATATTTCCAGTCGCTGTCCCTTTTTCGGGGAATTGGAAGCAGAAAGTGTATTATCCTCGGACCAAGGTCACGGGCAGGATTTATTGCATAGCCCGTCGGACCACCGAGCGACAGACCCAGACCCAGGACAACCAGGGCAACAGGGAGTGCATTAAGGGCGCCCAGACCAACTTCAGGCTCGGCCATGTAAAGGACTGCAAGGGCAAGCACGTAAGTGCCGATTATCTCGGTGAGCAAATTATAACCATAACTTCTGATGTTAGGCATTGTGCTGAATACAGATAACTTTGAATCAGCATCTTCGGTGGCATCAAAATGCTTTTTATACGCCAGCCAGGTCAGCCCGGCCCCAAACATTGCTCCAAGCACCTGGGCAAGTATGTAAAGAGGCACTTTGGCCCATGAGAATTTGTGGGCAATTGCAAGGGCAAGTGTCACTGCCGGATTAAGATGGGCTCCGCTGACGGAGGCAGATATCAGGACACCAGTGAAAACACCGACGGCCCACCCGAATGATATTACTATCCAGCCGCTGTTATTCCCTTTTGTCTTGTTAAGCACAACATTTGCCACAACGCCGCATCCAAATACAAGGATCATGGCTGTTCCGAAAAATTCAGCAAAAAATTGGTTCATAGGTTGATTGGTTATTGTTAATTGTTAATT
Source organism: uncultured Rikenellaceae bacterium (assembly GCA_964555805.1). GTDB lineage: Bacteria > Bacteroidota > Bacteroidia > Bacteroidales > VadinHA17 > LD21. The sequence continues at coordinate 21,805 of CAZKTX010000032.1, read as the reverse complement.
GTTAATTGTTAGTTGTACTGGTTCTGCGGGTTCTGCCGGTTCTGCCAGTCACCATCAGTGGAAATGACCGGCATGACTGGCATGACTGGCATGACTGGCATAACTGGCATGACTGGCACAACTGGCACAACCTTATCGCCTTGACGCCTCACTCCTCCGCCCAGGCTTCCGTTGCCTTCACCGCCCTCTTCCATCCCTTCACAAGCAATTCTGTCTTTTCGGGTTCCATTACCGGAACAAAAGTCCTGTCGATCTGCCATTGCTTTGAGATTTCATCAATGTTCTTCCAGAACCCGGTTCCCAGTCCCGCCAAATATGCCGCCCCAAGAGCGGTGGTCTCGGTTATCTCAGGTCTGATTACACTTGCCTGGAGAAGATCGGCCTGGAACTGCATCAGATTGTTGTTAACTGTTGCTCCTCCATCGACCCTGAGTTCCCTTATATCAATTCCCGAATCCTTCTCCATGGCCTGCAGAACCTCCAGTGTCTGGTAAGCAATGCTGTCGAGAGCTGCACGTGCAATATGAGCGGTGGTGGAGCCACGGGTGATCCCGACAATTGTACCCCGGGCATGCTGATTCCAGTAGGGAGCTCCCAGTCCTGCAAATGCGGGAACAAAATAAACTCCTTCACTGTCGCTGACCCTGGCGGCAAGCTTCTCAACATCGGCCGACTTTGCAATGACACCCAGACTGTCGCGAAGCCACTGAACAACGGCTCCTGCAATAAATATTGAACCTTCAAACGCATACCTGGTCTCATTTCCTATTTTCCAGGCAACTGTTGTCAGAAGCCGGCTTTTCGACGCGATAGGCTTGTTCCCTATGTTCATCATCATGAAACACCCGGTGCCGTAAGTGTTCTTTACCATACCGGGTTCGATGCACATCTGGCCGAACAGGGCTGCCTGCTGATCACCGGCTATTCCGGCCACAGGGATCTCGGATGAGAACTGGCCTTCCGTGCTTCCGAAAATTTCACTTGACGACTTAACAACGGGCAGCATGCTTTCGGGAATGTCAAACACCCTGAGCAGCTCCCTGTCCCACTCAAGTGTGTGTATATTGAACAGCATTGTCCTTGATGCATTCGAGACGTCAGTTATATGAAGCTTCCCGCGTGTCAGGTTCCAGACAAGCCACGAATCAACAGTGCCGAACGCAAGTTCACCCCTGGCTGCAAGTTCCTTCGCGCCACTTACATTATCAAGTATCCACTTTACTTTAGTCGCTGAGAAGTAGGCATCAACTATCAATCCGGTCCTCTGAAGTATCAGGCTGTCGGTGCCTTCGGCCTTCAGCTTGTCACAGTAACCGGCTGTCCTTCGATCCTGCCACACTATTGCATTGTAAACGGGCCTGCCCGTCAGTCTGTTCCAGACCACAGTCGTTTCCCTCTGATTTGTTATGCCAATGCCGGAAATATCCGAGCTTTTCAGCCCGGCCTTCGCCAGCACCTCAGTTGCAACGCCAGCCTGGGTTGACCATATCTCTTCCGGATCGTGTTCCACCCAGCCTGGTTTCGGATAAATCTGGGTGAATTCCTTTTGCGCGGAGGCCACGGGCCTTCCGGAATGATTGAAAACGATCGCGCGGGAACTTGTTGTTCCCTGATCAAGGGCCAGTATATACTTGCTCATCTGTAAAAGTGTTATGTTCTATGTATAAATCTTTATCAGTTCGTTGTAGTTTGAAATCTCATTTTCCTGCCATGACTTGCTGAAACCAAGTTCCTTTGCCATTATTCCCGCCACAACAGGTCCTGCCTCAGCGCTTGCCCTTGCATCAAGAAACAGCGCCCTCGTCCTGCGGGCCAGAATGTCCTCCAGCGTCCGGGGCATTTCATTCCTTGCAATCCATGCAATTTCAGCCTTGCAGTACGGAAGCCGCGGATGTATCAGATCCACCATTCCCGGCTCATTATCCATGATCTTCCTGATAGCAGAAGCATTATCTCCATAGACGCTCAGACGGTCCGAAGATGAGGCGACCCCGTCGGAACAGAAGCGGAAGTTCCTGGTCCTGCATTTCTTGCTTTCAACTATGCCGGCTTTTATTGCCCTGTCAATCGTCTCCTCCGCCATTCTCCTGTATGAAGTCCACTTCCCTCCTATTATTGAAAGAAGTCCCGATCGTGAAAGAGTTATTTTATGCCTTCTTGATACTTCCTTTGTTGCCTCCGGTTTATCGGGATTAGCCGCAAGAGGCCTGAGTCCCGCAAAGATACAAAGAACATCCTCCCTTAACGGGGCCCGTGTAAGATACTTTCCGGCAGTCCTGAGAATGAAGTCAATCTCCTCATCCAGAGCTTTTGGCTCAAGTGAAATTTCTTTCAGTGGCGTGTCGGTGGTTCCGACAACAACTTTCCCGTACCATGGTATTGCAAAAAGAACACGGCCGTCGTCAGTTTTCGGGATCATAATTGCCGACCGGCTGTTAAGAAGACTGTTGTCAAGCACTATATGAACACCCTGGCTCGGCTTAATTGTGGCCCTCGCTGACTGATCGTCCATCCGGTGGATCTGATCGGCAAAAACACCCGTGGCATTTATTACAAGCTTCGATCTGACAGGATATGATTTCCCCGATTCAACATCCCTGACCTCCACCCCGGTAATATGGCCTTTCTCATCCTTGAGCAGATTTTCCACCCTGAAATAGTTGAGAACAATTCCGCCGTTTTCGACACAGGCTCCGGCAATTGTGACAGCCAGGCGGGAATCGTCAAACTGCCCGTCGTGATAGACAATGCCGCCCTTCAACCCTTCGGCCTTAAGAAGAGGAATTCTTTCAAGAGCCTTCTTACGGCTTAAAAAATATGACTTCCCCAGGCTCAGCCTGCCGGCCAGGAGATCATAGAACTTAAGACCCACTGTGTAAAGAAGTACATCCCAGTAAGTATATACAGGAATGACAAATTCCTGGTTTGCAGTAATATGAGGCGCATTCCTGAGTATAAGTCCCCGCTCGTACAGGGCTTCCTTAACGAGCAGTATATCACCCTGAGCCAGATACCTGACTCCACCATGTACTAGCTTGGTGCTCCTCGATGAAGTCCCTTTTGTGAAATCCGACTGTTCGAACAGGATTGTCCTGTAACCGCGCGTAATTGCATCAAGGGCAATCCCAAGCCCGGTGGCCCCGCCCCCGATGACAATGATATCCCATTCCTGCGGCTGATTTCCAAGCTGTTCTATTAATGCTTCCCTGTTCATGATATGTACAGTTACTGTAAACCGGAATTAATGATAGTAATAATATTAATGAAAATCTGCAACGAGACTCAAAATTCTTAGTTTTTGTTTTCCATACCCCCTTCCCTAACCTTCCCCCGGGGGGGAAGGGGCCTGCAAAGCTTTTCCCCTTGAAAAAGGGTGTGATAAAGAAGGCATCAGTTGTAAAACTTCAGGCAGGCCGGTAACTTCACCCGGGCAGAATCTACCGCTTTATCCGGCAACCCGGTTGCCTTGCTGATCCTGAATACAGTAATCTGATCCGATTTCTGGTTTCCTGAAATCAGGTATCTGCCGGATGGATCAACAACAAAGTTCCGGGGCCATTCACCTCCGCACGAGGTGTGTCCTGCAGGTTCAAGCTGACCGTCCGGCAATACCCTGAAGGTGACTATATTGTTTTCTCCTCTGTTTGAACCGTACAGGTACTTTCCGTCACTGCTGAGGTGGACATCTGCACAGTAGTTATTATCAAACATGTCATCCTTCTTTGTCGGCAGGGTCTGAAGAAGCTTCAGTCCCTGCCCTTCCTCCACTCCGAACGTCATCATAGTTGAGCCGAGCTCGTTGATTACATAAAGCCGCGAACCATCGCTGTTGAAAGTGAAATGCCGCGGACCGGATTGCCCGGGAAGAGTTGTAATTCCATTCTCAAGCTGATGCAACTTCCCCTCCCTGCTGTCGAAGTCGTATACAACTATCCTGTCGAGGCCAAGGTCGGTGACATAGACATACCGTCCGGACGGATCATTCAGTATCATATGAGCGTGCGACCTGTCGGGCTGCTCTTTTACATAAAGAATTGTGTCTGTAATTGTTTCAGGAATGCCGCTGTTGCCCAGCTTCACAACAGCCACCGACCCGTTGGGGTAATTAGCAATAAAGAGATGCCCGCTGTCGGCCGACATTGATATAAAACATGGCCCGCCGTAAGGAATGAGCATTTCATTAAGCTTCTCGAAACTTAGTTTCTCCCTGTCATATCTGAATGTCGACAGTCCTCCTCCGAACCGGCCCTTGAATTCCATTACCTCATTGATCACATAAAAAAGATTTGTCCTTTCAGAAAAACAGAAGTAAGAAGGACTCGGACCAACATCGGCCGAGGAGACGTAACTGAGCTTCCCGCTCCCGGGATTGAATTCAAAAACCGACATTGCCTTATCCCCTTCCCTCTCAGTAAACCCGCCAACGAAGAGCTGCGATCCCTGTTCGCATGAGGTAGTTAAAAGAGCTACTGAAAGCAGGATGGGTAATACAGGTAAAAATCTCTTTCTCATTTGTGATTTGTTTTTATACGTGTTAAGATTATAACATAGATTACTTTTTATTCTTCAACTCGGTAAATTTCCTGTCGAGCTCGTCCATCCTCACTCGTACGCTTACTATGTATGGCTCCTCGTCCTTTTCCCAGTGGCCATAGGTTGTTACAACAAAGGTGCCGTCGGGCAGCATTTCCACACCCGGGTAGCAGCAATCCCAGTCATGAATATTATCCTTGAACCGTATCCGGTATTGTCCCGGTTTGCCCTTTACAAGATCTTTCCATTTTCCAACCCATCCGACCCAGTCTCCTTCAGTAGGGCTTCCCTGGCCCGTCTCCGAAGCAATCCTGCTGTAGTTAACCTCATTTTTCTCCTTCGCCAGCCGTTCAAGTTCCGGCCTGAAACTCATGGGGCTTATATCCCTGAAAACCACAAGCAGGCGTCCGTCGGGTGTGTATCTGATTACATGCCTGTCGCCGTTAAGCTCGTTGGGCATGGGCCGGGGATCCGTCCATGTTCTGCCTTCATCGTTTGAAAAAATTATCTGTGAATTTGCACTTCTTGCATTTTCCCTGAGAAGAACAGCCAGTGTCTTGCCATTGGGCGATCGTATCACCCCCGGTTCGCACAGGTTCAGGTCCCTCCTGCTGAGAATTATCTCGGGCTTAGTCCAGGTAAGGCCTCCGTCGGCAGAAAATGTTTTGTAGAGTGTAAAAAGCGCCCTGTCGCTTGTCTTTCTGTCTTCCCTGTATTTTTCCTGTCCGTCAGCTGTAAAAAATCTCATGTCATCATGAAAAAGAGCCATATAATGACCTTTCCCGGTCTTCAGCTCCGTATACGCGCCCATAACGACTATCCCGCCCCAGTCGCCGGCTGGTTCAAGTTCACTCCATGTAAGGCCGTCATCCTCCGAATGAGCCAGCCTTGCAGGGTAGAGTCCGGAGAACATTATAAGGTGTTTCCTTCCGTCAGGTCCGACTGTAGGGAAGATTGTCGGCACTTCAAGGGAAGTCTTCCAGCTTTCAGGGGTCGGAAGACGTTCACTCCAGGTCAGACCGCCATCGGTGCTGCGTTTATAAACTATCTCTCCCCTGCCATGGCCTTTTGGATAGACTGTAAGGATTGTTCTTCCGTCTTCAAGAAGGACCGTTGTCGGATGGCCGAGATACTGACCCTCTTCCCTGTCGACTACTACCTGCCGGGCGGATTCTTCATTAAGGTCGATTACAGGGATTGAGAGATATGATCCGGGGGGCTTTAACTGAGAAGAAGAGATCAGGGATAAAGCTGAAAACAGAATTGGAAAAATATATTTTTTCATAGTAATAAGAATTTAACCACGGAGGAATACGGAGTTAAAACACTGAGTCACACAGAGTTATAAAACAGTGTTACTCTATCTTTACTCTGTGCAACTCCGTGGTAAAAAAATAAAAATAACAAAAAAAGAGGCTGATTTCCCAGCCTCTTAAAGAATTTAAACTTCAAAACTATCGCATTCGCGGTAAGCCTGGATGACCCGGGCCTCGCCCTCTTTGGTCCCTCTCTGGCTGATACCGTGCTCCATGCACAGTGTTCCGTCGTACTTCTTGTTGTACAGGAATTTGAAGATGTTCTTGTAATTGATCTCGCCGGAGGTAGGCTCATTCCTTCCCGGATTATCACCAAGATGAATTGCAGCAATTTCACTCCAGGCCATCTCCATGTTGGGGATAAGATTCCCCTCGCTGACCTGCTGATGATAGAGGTCATCCAAAGTTTTGCATGATACCCTGTTAACAGCCCTGCAGATTGCATATGACTGAGGAATTCCCTTGAGGAATAATCCCGGATGATTTGTGTGATGATTGAGAGGCTCCAAAACCAGGGTTACGCCTGCCGGTTCCATAATGTCGCAGCAATACCTCAGGTTGTCGATCGCATTGGCTGTCTGGTAATCCATGTGGAGTTTCATATCATATCTTCCAAGGACGATAAGCGCCTGTTTTGCGCCGGTCCTCTTTGAAAATTCGGCTCCCTCTTTCATCTGAGCGATCAGCATGTCGCGAACTTCCTGGCTGTTGAGGACAAAATCCTGCTTGCCGGAATCGGCCCTGAGGACGTATGGACCGAAATCCATGCCAAGGCGGTTCAGTTCGCTCATGATCTTCTCCTGAACGGCAGGCTCCCTTCTCATTATGTTGTTGTCGAACACAGCCCTGAACCCCTGATCGGATATAAACTTAATGTTATCGATGGGGTCCTTGCCTGCATGCTGAACGAACATGCCCAGTCCGGGGGCGTATTTCAGCTTAAAGGGTGTAACGGCATCTGCAGCCTTGGTTTGTCCGGAGGCTTTTGCAGATCCTAAAATGGCAGGTGCTGCCAGAAATGCAGCACCTGTCGTTGCTTTTTTTATAAAATCTCTTCTCGAGTTATTCATATTTCAGAATATTTATCCTAGTTTCCTGCAGCAGCCCTTGCAGCCCTTCTTTTGGCCTGCTCGGCAAGCTGTTCGGGTGTAGGAGCAACATATGGCTCTCCTGCTATCGGAACTTCCTTTGGAATATCAACCGGACCAAATGCAAATACGGCAGGACCAAGTTTGAGGTCTGAGTTCATCATTTCTTCGTATGTGGTCTCTTTTCCGGTATAAGCAGAAATCCTTCCCATGATACCAACCATTGTCGAGATTGCGGTGGTTTCAAGTTCATTGAACACCTTACCGGTACGTATTGCTGTAACAAGATCGATGTGTTCCTGAACATAAGGATCGACGCTTACACTATTCGTCGGTTTGCCGTCGGCATCAAGCGGATATCCGTATTTCCAGAGTTCTGCTCCTGCAAGGTCGAGGATCGTGTTCTGACAGTTTGTCGAACCCTTTGTTCCCTGAAGCCTTTCTGATACATTATTTGCACAGCCGTTAATCTGGCGGCACATACTGTGAAGGTGAACACCGTTCTCCATCACATAATCAATGCTGAAGTTGTCATACTGGTCGCCTGTCACCCTGCGAAGGCGTGATCCCATTCCTACTGCCTTCACCGGATAAGCTCCGAAGAACCAGTGGGCAACGTCGAGGTTATGAACATGCTGTTCGACGATATGATCGCCCGAGAGCCATGTCCAGTTGACCCAGTCGCGGATCATCCACTCCATTTCGCTCCATGCGGCGTCTTTATCGCGATGCCATAGCTTTCCGCCGTTCCACCATACATTACCTCCGGTGAGGTCGCCGATCAGACCCTGCTGAACCTGCTGCCAGTTGGCAACATAGTCGCGCTGGTGACGGCGCTGGGTTCCGGTTGCTATGCTCAATCCCAGACCTTCAGCTTTTTTGGCAGTAGCCATTACTGACCTTGCTCCCGTAGGATCAACAGCCACAGGCTTCTCTGCAAAAACGTGCTTCTTGGCTGCTACTGCAGCTGCCAGATGCTCGGGACGGAAGTACGGAGGGGTTGCAAGGATTACAATGTCAACTCCGGAGTCAATTACCTTCTGATAGGCATCGAATCCAACAAAGCAGTTCTCGACAGGAACTTCCTGATTTTTATCCTTGAGGATCCTTGCCCTGCAGTTGTCAACACGGTCCTGGAATGTGTCACCCAGTGCTGTGATCTGAAGATTGGGACCAGCGCTGAGGAAGTTGATTGCTGCTCCGGTTCCGCGGCCGCCGCATCCGATTACACCTGCCTTAAGAACAGGTCCGTCGGGAGCCTGGTCAAGAAATAAAGGCACTTCTACAACTTTCTTTTTTTCACGGGCACAGCTTGTTATTATCGTCGGAACGATAACACCTGCCACCCCCACGGTAGCTGCCTTGCCAAGGAAATTACGTCTTGAGATACTCGAATTTTTCATATTTGATCAGATTAGGTTATAAGAACTTAATATACCTGGTTTTCAACGATAGTGAAGATAATCAAATGTAAATATAGGGATTTTAATAACCAAGGATTCATCTGAATTTAAGGTTTTTTAACAAAGAAGAAGGTCAGATGAATGGCTGTCCGCTTTGGAAGGTGCCAAAAGTTCAAACAGGATCTTCCCGGGGACATACAGGAAGGATGACAGGCGCCACTGGGTTAAATCCTGGAGACTCTGAAGATGGTTTATCATCCAGACTTGTTCTACCCCCCCACCCCCCTAAAGGGGGGCTTAAGAATCTAAATGTTAATGCTTTAGCTAGCCATTGAAGTCGACGGTGAGATTCACTCAAGCGCTGAAGTGAGGGAATATGATGAAGGAAGAACTTATGAACTTGAAGAGTCCGGAACAAAAACCCCGAGGCTCATAAATGAACAAATATTTGAAAATCTGTATGAAGTTCAAGTTTATATACTCGTAATAATCTGCGACATAGCCCCCCTTTAGGGGGGTTGGGGGGTAGACAAAAAGGATAAACTGACACACATTCTAACTAAAAAAGATGTGTACAAAGAATAGCCTATGACTGCCATCCACCATGTCATCCCGCATCCCGGCTTCCTGCTGGATGCGGGTTCCCCTGAAATGGCCATGGACGAATTTATGTTTTTATTGCTACATTTGTTAACTCTCACAAAAGCCATGGCAATAATATGAGACCGCTTCCATCATATATTTTTTACCTGTCAGCCGCCTTGATTATCATCTGTTCCTGCACCGGAGAACCAGGGGAAAAAGCAGTCAGTACCAATGAAGCTCCATCGTTAAAACCCGACTATTCGGGCACTGTAATTCCTTACAACATTGCTCCGATGAACTTCAGGATTGAAAGTGAAGGATCGGCATTTTTTGCCAGATTTCAATCTGCAAACGGGAAAGCGATAGAGGTTCACAGCAGAAACGGCAACATTGAAATCCCTGCCCGACCCTGGAGAAGACTACTTGAAGAAAACAAGGGAGGTGAACTTAAGATCGCATTATTTGCAAAGGGCCCCGAAGGCTGGTCAGAATTCAGAACAGTAACAAACACAATTGCAGCCGAACCCATTGATCCATACATTACATACAGGCTTCTCTATCCCGGTTATGAAAGCTGGAAGGAGATATTCATCAAGCAACGAAATCTGGAGAGCTTCAGGGAAAGATCGATAATCGAGAACAGCCTGGTAGAGGAGAACTGCCTCAACTGCCATTCATACAACAACATCGGAACTACCGAAAGCTTCATGGTCCACATGAGAGGCAGCCTCGGCGGAACCTACTTCTACAACGAAGGTTCTTTTAAAAAGACTAACCTTAAAACCGATGAGATGAAGAACGCGGCTGTCTATCCCCGCTGGCATCCGTCGGGAAAATACATCGCCTTTTCTTCAAACAAGATAGTTCAGCAATTCCACTCAGCCCTCAACAAAAAGGTTGAAGTAAGCGACCTGGAATCCTCTATCGTGTTGTATGATATTGAAAAGAACGAAATAATGGAACTCAATCTGCCCGGGAAGGAGAAGTATATGGATACTTATCCCGAATGGTCGCCAGACGGTAACTACCTGTATTTCTGCCGGGCCCCTGCTGTCGGCGAGGTGTTCAGTTACGACAGCGTCCGCTATGACCTGTGCCGTGTACCCTTCGACCAGGCGACTAAACTTACAGGTCCGGTCGAATTAATTTACAAAGCATCCGCCATTGGCAAAAGCGTCTCATTTCCAAGAACATCTCCCGATGGTTATAACATTGTTATAACGCTTCACAATTACGGCTGTTTTCCTATATGGCACAAGGAAGCTGATCTTGTATCAATCGACCTCCGTACAATGCAGGCAACAAACATGGTCCTTAACAGCGACTTTACCGACAGTTACCACTCATGGTCGTCAAACGGCCGCTGGCTTGTATTCAGCAGCAAAAGAATTGACGGGCTGACTGCCAGGTTCTTTATTTCCCATGTCGACAGCGACGGACACTCATCAAAGCCGTTCATCATGCCGCAAAAGGACCCGGAATTCTACGATCGCTTACTGAAAAGCTTCAATGTGCCTGAGTTTTCGACATTCGCGGTGGATGTCAGTCCCGGCAAAATCCTGAAGAGTGCAAGGAGTGAAGCATTGCAGGCCAAATGGGCCGGGAACTGAAAACGGAAAATGAATTGAGGAAAAATGCTACACCCTTGCGGCAAACAACATTATTATGAAAACAGTTACAACAAATAAGGCCGGAGCACTTAAGAAAAACCTGGCCGGTGTTCTGCCATATCTGATATTTTTCGCCTTCGCATTCATCTTCTTTGCATTTCTTGCCGATTATATCGGTTTCTATCAGGAGAAACAATCACTATTTATTTTTTCGAACGATTACATTCATGATACTATAAGACAACC
>CAZKTX010000032.1:3164-10924 GCA_964555805.1 uncultured Rikenellaceae bacterium | reverse complement strand
TGTTTTATGTTTCAGTGAAATACATGAAAGGCTTCCTTCCCGTAATCCTTTTTCCGTTCTGGTATCTCCTCACGGGAGGATTTGCCTGGATCTTTGCAATGATGTATACAATTTTCCTTATAAGGAAATCGCTTAAACAGGAGTGGCCGAAAATTGTAATCATGTTTGCAATCACGCTTCTGTTAATCTGGTTCCTGAAGGAGTTCTTTCTGTTTTATACTTTTTCATCTCTGGCCGTTTTTCCACTTTCCACCGAAGATACCGGCTCACAAAATGTATTGTTTGCCGTTGCTGCCGGATTTGTAATTCTGCTTCCTGTGCTGGCAGGCATCAGAATCAAACTGCCTCTGATGCTGCGACGCTTTGAACCGCGTAAAATGATTATAATCACAATCGCTGCACTTTTACTTGCAGGCATCCCGGCGGCACTGCGCTACAACAGGGTGTACGATGAATACTTCAAAGCGGAAAAGCTTTTCTCCCTGGGAAAATACAGGGAACTTATAAGTTTTACAGACACGCACCCATCCTCAAACCGGCTTACAATTTACCTGAACAATATTGCTCTGTGTGAAACGGGAAAGCTGAACGATAGACTTTTCAATTACGCTCAGAGCCCGGACGGGCAGTCGCTCTTTCTGAAATGGGAGATGTTCGGCGAGGTTCTGCGTCGTGGCGCCTATTTCTATTACACAACCGGAATGATAAATGAAGCAGAGCGATGGGCCTTCGAGAACATGGTTATGAAAGGAATAGCTCCTGAGGACCTCAGAATCCTGATAAAGAGCGAAATAATAAATGGCAATTACGATGTAGCTTCAAAGTATGTATCCAAGCTTAGCCATACCCTCGCATACAGAAAGGAGGCCAGGGAATACACAATGATTCTGGCAGATACCGGGCTTATTGAAAAGCATCCGGAGCTTGGACTGAAACGGAAAGAGAAAATCGGACACGACTTTTTCTCAATCACAGATAATCCTTACGTCAACATTGAAATGGCTTTCGCAGCCGATACTTTCAACCGTAAGATGCTTGATTACAGGATGGCTTTCCAGATGCTCACCGAGAACTATGAAGGAATTGCAGCCGGACTTGCCAGCCTTGAAAGAGTTGGATATAACAGTATACCTGTTCACATCCAGGAAGCTGCTCTTGTGAGCAGAATGTCGGGCTTGTCAATTTCAAACTCCGGCAGCCTCAGAATCGACCCGGCGACAGAAGCACGGTTCACACAGTTCCTGCAGACCTTCAGCTCATTCGGAAACAACCTGAAGACAGCCCAGCCGGCCCTGAAAAAGAATTTCGGAAATACGTTCTGGTATTATGCGTTTTATCATTAATGGGTACCCCCCTGCCCCCCTAAAGGGGGGGTTAAAGAACTCATAATGTGAAATATAGTAGTCTGGGGATAAACCATACCTTTATAGTTTACTGTTTTAACTTCGAAAGCTAATCCAGAACAGTAACATCATTCGTCGCAACACATATGTAGGTGTAATACAGGAGACTAAGCCCCCCTTTAGGGGGGTTGGGGGGTAAACAAAAGGAGGACCGGACAATGATTTTACTTGCAAAAGATGTGTCCTAAGAGTAGCCTTAAGGGGGGGTGGGGGTAAAGCCCGGGAGGAAAGGCGTGAACATAAAAAAGCCGGCTTTTCAGCCGGCTCTTCTATTTCCCTTTCGGGTTTAAAATCCTAATACTTTTAATCTACTAATTATAGCCCGGATTCTGAGTGAGCTGAGGAGCCTTGTTCATCTCGTCGCGGACGATAGGCAGCCAGTAGAACTTATCGCCTCCCCATTGCCTTTCATCAGCCATTGCAGTATTGCCACCTGCAACATCAGCAGCATAGAACCATTCAAAGTCTCCGTTTGTGAATTCCTTTACTTTCATCTCATACACATTCTCAACAACGTTTTCGAATTCCATCCAGCGGCGCAGATCATAATAGCGGTGTCCTTCGGCAAAGAGCTCTATTGCTCTTTCATGACGGAGCCACTCTCTCGCCTGGGCCTGGTCAGTCGTAACCCTGTCGGGCAGACCGGCGCGGTTCCTTACCATGTTGAGGGCATCAAGCCCCGGCTGAAGATCTGTTCCTCCAAGTTCAATACAAGCCTCGGCATAGTTAAGCAGAACCTCGGCATAACGGAATTCAACCCATGTATTCGTATTGTTGAAGTACTGTCCCTGAGTTGTAGGATCCATCAGTTTCTTCAGATAATACCCTGTCTTCGTCCCGTTCCATGCTTCGATAAGGCCCTGGCGTGTATCAACCCCGGCAATTTTTAAAGAGCCGTCTGGCTTTAAAGGATCAGATTCGCCCCGATAATAGAAAGAACCGCTCTGTACTTTATTGTCGGGATCAAATGCTGCAGCATCCGAAGGACGTGCCTGCCATGGAGCGCCGTGATAGAAAACAATTGCATAGAAGCGGGGTTCACGTCCGTTAAACGGGCTTAGCAACGGATTAGCTGCCAGTTCGGCGGCTGTCGCTGTACGAAGAAACTCGCCCTTGCCATTATTCCAGACAAATGGTGTGCCGTCGGCCATTTCAAAACTTCTTACTGCAGGTTCGGTTGGATTGTTGTTGCCCCAATTGTGATATCCGCAGGGTCCATTCCACCTGTTTGTAACGATCCCATTTCCACCGGTAAGCGGATACTGTATCCCCCAGATAAGTTCGCTGTTCCACTTACCTTTCTGTGCAAAGATATTAAAGTAATTGTCCGAAATAGCCTGAATCTGTGCTTCAGAAAGGGGCAATACAGGATCGGCGGTTGAACCGGTCAGTGCATAGGTCCCATAATCACCATCCATTATATCCTTGGCTGCATCTCTTGCCTGGGCTAAAAGGGTTGCCTTACTTCCGGCAGGGAAGGAAACAAGCGTGTTTGAAGCCTCAAACCCGCCATTTGTAAGATCGCTTGCGCAGAAAAGCAATACCCTTGACTTAAGCGCTGCAGCGGCTCCCATGTTGGCTCTGCCCTGCTCAATTGTTGGATAGTCTTTCAGTATGTCTATTGCCGACTGAATATCAGCAAGGACAAACTCAAGCGTCTGGGCAATAGTCGATCTGTTTACTGTCGAATAATCCTGCCCCAGCGTCCACGGTTCAGATGAAAGAATAACACCCCCATGAAGCATAAGAAGAGAAGCGTACTCATATGCCCTGATGAAATAGGCTTCGCCTTTAAGACGCTTTGCAAGTGCATCCTGTCCTGCTGTAAGCGGAACATTATCAATGCTGGCCAGAACGTTATTGACGTTCTGAATGTTTGCATACAGGTTTGACCACCTTAGATAACCACCAAGACCGTCATTTACGAAGATCCCGAGCTGGTCGGGGCTCTGTGTTCCCTTCAGGTTGACATAATTTGAAGGCCTGTGAATACAAAGAGTCTGATCGGTTGCTGATGACAAGAGGTCTTCGCGCATGCCGAGAATCCCCGTGTTTGTATTTCCTCCCATCCTGTCGTAGCATTTACCAAGGTAGGATTTTACTACGTTTATGTCTGAGAAAACAACCTGTTCGTTAAAGGAGTCTACCGATTGTTTGTCGAGCACGTCATCGCACGACGTGACCGGTAGCATCAGTATCGCTATTGCAATGATATAATTAAATACTTTTTTCATATTTTACAGTATAAATATTTCTCAATCAGTTAAAACGTAATATTCGCTCCTATTGCATAAGTCTTCAGGAGAGGATAAGCGCCACCGCCACTTGTGCCTTCCGGGTCAAATTTCTTCGTTCCGGACCAGAGGAGAGCAACGTTGTTTCCCGACAGATAAACGCTTGCCCTTGATATACCCAAACCTCTGTACAGATTCTGAGGTAATGTATAATTAAGAACGACGTTCTTAAGACGGCAGTAAGCTGTATTGTCGTACCAGTAATCGCTATCGTTCACGTCCATGCTCCAGTAATAGTCATCCCTGTTGTAAGCCCTTGCGATATTTGTATTGCGATTATCAGGCGTCCACCTGTTGTCGTAGTTCCACTGGAAATAGTTACCGGCTTCTCCCCTTCTGTTGTCATAGTAGTTCCTTCTGAGGAATTTGCCCTGACCCTGGATCTGTGCCTGAAGTGAGAAATCCTTCCATGTAGCCTCAACTGTAACTCCGTAAAACGATTCAGGAGAATCGGTGTTATCGAACAGTACCTTGTCTTCGCTGTTTATTACTCCGTCCGGCTTAACATCCTCGAAAATCACGTCACCCGGTTTTGCATTTGTCCAGTGAGGATACTCAAGAGCTGCTTCGTCGGCAAAAATCCCGATTGCATTGTACATCAGCACTGAACCGTAAGGATGTCCTGTACGTACCTGCCACGGAACCACCCTTGCAGGCTCGTCGTAGAAAACGATCTTGTTACGAGCAAAACCATAGTTTCCGGTAATGTCGAGTCTCAGGTCGGCGCTCAGGTTCTTGTGGAAACCGGCTTCAATTTCAAAGCCTCTGTTATTGACCTGTCCAATGTTCTCGTTAGGAAGCGTAAGACCTGTGAAGTTCGGTACTGATGCATCCCTTGCTGTGAGGATATCCTCCCTTTTGTTAAAGAAGTAATCAAAGTTAAGAGAGACCAGGTCATTGAACCATTTTGAGTCGAATCCGATGTTGCGGGTGGTCTGTGTTTCCCAGGTAATATTCGGGTTTGCAACTGATGGCGGACCAACTGCTGTTTCAATTGAAGTGCCTGTTCCAAAGAGCATTCCACTGGAGAGTCCGAATTTGTTCATATACTGAAAAGCAGCTCCCGGGTCCATACCCATCTTTCCGTATGATCCTCTCAGCTTGAAATAGTTGATGAACCCAAGGTTGTTTTTCCAGAAATCTTCCTCTGATGCCCTCCATCCTACAAGGAACCCCGGGAAGTTGCCCCAGCGGTTGTCCTCCGGGAACTTAAGGGAACCGTCACGACGGAAAACTATCTCAGCAAGGTATTTGCCCTTGAAATCGTAAGTTGCCCTTCCAATCAAAGACTTACGGGCATATATTGTGCTGTATCCCGTTGTGTTCTTGTTGGCATCACCTCCAGCGTCCATAGTCTGGATAAGGGATGAAATATAGAACTGCCTGAAGCCCTCCAACCGGTTATAATCTTCCGTATACTGCTCATATCCTGCATACAGTGTAAGGTTGTGGCCGCCAAACTGTTTCTGATACATCGCATTGAGGTTGACGGTCTGGTTTATGGCCCTGTCGTACCTTTCACGATTCTCAGGTGATGAAAGTCCCCTGAGGGTTGGAGTTAAAGGCATGCTTGTAATATATCCCTGTGAGTTGCGCACTGCATTGTCCCATTGCGGATAATACAACACCCATGGCTTATAGAATGCCTTGTTATAATAGTTAGTGATGTCAAAACTGAAAGCGCCGGTAAAGGAAAGCCCTTTAACAAAAGGAACTGATATTGTTGTGCTAAGGGTATTCAGCAGCCTGTATGTTTTCTGGTCGTTTTTACCTGCAGAGAATGTAGATGTTTCAACAGGATTATCCCCGTACTCAATATCGGGTCCGGGTTCGCCGGTTGGCCAGAATGACCAGTTTGTTGGAACAAGACGGGTTGACTGTCCGACAATGTCATTAGCCCCTTTATACGGATAAACTTTGTTTACCATGAATCCGGCAACATCAATGCTTGATTTTAACCAGTCCGTAATAGGCATCTCAACCTTTGTACGGATGTTGTATTGTTTGTATTTGGTTGATGAAGCCTTGTAAATTGCATCATCGGTCTTATAACCAAGAGAAACGTAGTATGTCATTCCCCTGCTGCCGCCATCAATTGAGAGGTTATGCTTGGATGTCCCGGTCCATTTCTCAATAAGATCGCCATACCAGTCGGTATCGGGATGTTCCCATGGGTCTTCACCCGACTTGAAAAGTGCGATATCCTCATCACTGTACTTGCGGTTTTTACCGTTGGCAACCTGATATTCTGAAAGCATTGTTGCATATTCAGCAGCATTTGTAACATCAGGAATGATTGTCGGCGTCATGAAGCCCTGGTAGAACTGGTAGTTCAGCCTCGGTCTTCCTTCCTGTCCTTTTTTGGTTGTGATAAGAATAACACCGTTTGCAGCTGTTGCACCATAGATTGCAGCAGAAGCATCCTTCAGAACCGACAGGCTCTCAATATCTGACGGGTCAAGCTCGTCCATCGAACGTCCCTGAACACCGTCAATAATTATAAGCGGGTTTGTATACCCGTCATCTAATTTCCCGAGAGTTGAACGTCCGCGGATCATGATTCTCGGTGTCTGCTGACCGGGTTCACCGCTGCCCTGCATGATAGTTGTACCGGGAAGACGTCCGGAAATAGCATTGTTAATGTTGGCAGCAGGAATCTGTGCCAACCCTTCACCTGAAAGAGAAGTAACTGAACCTACAACGTTTGCGCGTTTCTGGGTTGTATAACCCACAACAACAACCTCGTCAAGGTCGGTCACCTCCTGGGCGAGAACCATGTCAACCACGGTCCTGCTTCCGACGGCTACTTCCTGGCTGACGTAGCCAATGAAGGAAAAGACAAGGGTTGCTGACCTGTCGACATTTGCAATTGAATATTTTCCTGCTATGTCGGTTATGGCACCCTGGCTGGTCCCCTTGACCTGAATGTTGACACCCGGCATTGCATCGCCGTTTGCAGCATCGGTTACGGTACCTGACACGGTAGCCTGCTGCGGATCATCAGCTGCCAGCGAGTACGCAGGCATCGCCAGACCGCAGAACAAAAGAAATACCACAATTTTCACAGGCAGTAGCAACCTGCGAAAACTTACATCTGGCCTTTGGGACCAAAAGCAGTTGGGAGTTTTTTTCATACTGTTACACTGTTAGTTAGTTAGTTTAAAAAAAGATAGATATTAGGATTGCTCAAAAAATTGCTTGTTATGGGTTGCTGGTTACTTGTTGCTTGTTGCTTGTTACTTGTTACTTGTTGCTGGTTACTGGTTACTGGTTACTGGCTTTGCCCGCCATAGCTTTCTTCGACCACCGAAACGTAGTGAAGGTGGTAGCGGAGGCGGGTTTGCTGGCTTTGCCCTCTGAAGCTTCAGCGAAAGAGGGTTGCTGGTTATTTATATATAGATGCATTCTGACGGTTAATGGTTGCTTTTTTCATAGTTTCACAATGATATCCGGTATATCCGGTCCGATTTCATTTTGCTCTGTCGCTTGACTTAATCCCTTTTTTATGGTGTTAAATAGCTAATAAACAACAAATTAAGAATATTAAGTGTAAATATTACACTCATTACTCTGCTTTTTCTTCCTTTGGATTTTTATTTTTGATCTCAGACAAAATTATGGTTTTAGGTCGGCCGGGTCAGGGCTCTTAAAAATTGTTAAAAACATTGCAATTTAGATAACTTGTTTTTCAAATGCAAGTTTGTTTTGACAATTTTATTTCCCCGTAAATGTTAAAAGGCGTTAAAACCTCATTCTGAAGCAGTAAGATTTCCTGTCCTTTCGTCAAACTCGCACACGACCCTGAATCCTGTATTGAAACAGTCGGAGTACCACCAGATACTTTTTGGAATCTGGGGGTCGGTCCTGAGCCATGCCTCCGTCCTTGTATAATCACGGGCGGCATTTCTGAGCAGCCCTGCGGCGTTCAGGAACGAACCTCCCCTTACTACATGTTCCTCACCGGTTTCAGGGCCTTTGGGATCCCTGAGAACACCGGCCGGATACTGACTGTAGGCATCAGGCTGATACCAGTCTGAACAGAACTCGGCTACGTTCCCAAGCA
>CAZKTX010000032.1:0-3064 GCA_964555805.1 uncultured Rikenellaceae bacterium | reverse complement strand
CTGTAGGCATCAGGCTGATACCAGTCTGAACAGAACTCGGCTACGTTCCCAAGCATGTTTTTCAGTCCGAAAGGATTAGCCTTCACCAAATCGGGAGTCTGAGTCTTTGAAGGACTGTTCTCCTTATATATTACAAAGGTATTTATGACTGTTGTATCGTTTTTTGAAAGTTTGGCCCTCAATCCTGTCTTTTCAAACTTATTCGGATCTCCTTCGAAGAAATATGGTCCCTGGTTGCCGGCACGGCATGCATATTCCCACTCGGCCTCTGTAGGCAGGCGGTAAGTCTTGCCTGTTACCTGCGACAGCCATCTGCAGTATGTCTCGGCGGCATGATAGGTGAAAGAAATTGCCGGTCTCTGTCCCATACCCCAGCCCTGATCGGGCTGACCGTATGGCGGAGTAGCTCCCGATATTGCATCCACACCGTCTGTTGACGCCATGCCGCTCCTCAGTCCTTCTGTATCGGTCGAACGGCCCTCTGCCGAGGTCTGGGCATAAAATGCAAGATACTCATCCCAGGTAACCTCAATCTCGGCCATAAAGAAGGGACTAAGCTCCACATCCCTCACCGGTCCTTCGTTGGGCCTCCTGTATGGTTCATCTTCAGGGCTGCCCATTTTAAACGTCCCTCCCGGTATCGCAACCATGTTGAAGGAGATCGGTGATCCGGGAATTTTCTCTGTAAAACTTTTCAATTCTGTTACTGCAGTCGGTTCGGCGAAAATCTCCTTAGGGGCTGATGATACACTCCCGAAGGTTGTATTGCTCCCATGGGTGTATCCCTCTATGTAATGTCCAGCATTAAGATGGCAGTTGATACAGTGAAGATCGGGGCTCTCCTCCTGCTGTGTATAATAAAGGTGTGCATCCTCCCCTGCCTTTGTAAGCTCCGGAGTAAAGAGATTCTCGTGACACTTGAGACAACTGCTGTTAAATACATGCCCGCGGGCAACCTCCAGCCTTCCCCTCTCATTCCAGTCAAAAGATGCCGAATCTTTTGTATAAAAACTCCACAGGTCGCGAAGCCCTGTAGTTCCCTTGGCCCATAGATACCCCTGACCTTTCGGAGGGAGATGGCATTCGACACATGCAACCCTGTACCCGCTGTTCGTCTCATAATGAACCGAACTCTTCCAACTCATGTCAGCCGCCGGATGAATATGGCACGACTGGCAGTATTCATTTGTCGATGTGCTGTCGAGCGCCTTGCCGGCGCCAAGTATGATTATAATGCCCACTATCAGGCCGGGCGTGAACCATAAAAGGAATTTCTTCATACGGATAAAATGAGGTTGTCAAGATAAAAAATTTATTGATATCCCCTGACAGCACCTGATTTTTTTAACCTCGCTGCCCGGGAGGTCAGATGGGTGCCATACATGTAATTTATTACTTTTGCAAAGTAAACCAGATTGAAATGAAACGACTACTCATAATATCCGCCTTCATTTTCCTGTCGCTAGCCGGAACCGCGCATCCCTGGAAACCTTCCCATTATGTGATAGCCGACACCGACGGTGGGATCGACGACATGAGAACCCTTGCCATGCTGCTGGCTTCACCCGATGTAAGACTGCTTGCAGTTACGGTTTCAACGGGCGTACTACCTGCCGAAAAGGCCTATGTGAAGGTAAAAAGCCTGCTCAATTCATTCCATCACGAGGGAGTTCCCGTTGGGATCAACCGGCTGGGCAGCTTCAGATCACCTGAATTCCAGGCTGCCCTGGATGCCGTCTGGGGAAGCGAAAAAGGTATCGATGCCTCCTCCGCTCCTGACTTCGCCGATGTGATAAAGGAAATTATAACTGCTGAAAAGACAAGGATAAGCTTTATCTGCCTTGGAAGCATGTCGACCGCATATAATTCACTCACAAGCATCCCTGAATTCAGCACACAGGTAAAGGATTTAATCTGGAGCGCCGACGGAGCTGAAGACAAAGCCGGATTCAATTACAACATAGATGTAAAATCTTCAATATCAATGCTGAAACAGGAGATACAAGTGAAGATTGTAAGAAAATATACACTTGAAGACGCATTATTCTGGAACAATGAACTCCTTGAATCGCTAAGGGGCATCAACAACATCTATGCTGGGGCAATAAGCTCTTTTACAGGTTCCTCCGGCAGCCACAGGTTTGTTGTTGAAGCCACTGATGAGATGACTGTGCTCTTTCTGCATTACCCCGAATTATTCCTTTGCAGAACTCTCGGCAACGTTTCCGACTGCACTCCATCAGACCCGGCCGGTTTAAGGGAGAGCACACTCAGGATACTTAAAGGAGAAACAGCGCCAAGGAACCAGGTGATAAAGGAACTTCCTTCCGATCCCGGATTTTACTTCGATGACATCAGCGGCTCGGTCACCGAAATCATCCGGAAGTATGGAATTGATGAGTTCAGCTCATGCGTGCTTTCAAACGAGCTTCACAGGCATCTGGGGGTATTCACAGTTATCGGCGTGAAAATGGGTATCAGGGCAAGGGAGTACTTTGCGACCGGTGTTGATGAGTTCAAAGTGAGATCACTTGCAGGTTCCACGCCGCCGGTAAGCTGCTTCAACGACGGAATCCAGGTCAGCACGGGCGCCACTCCGGGGCACGGTCTGCTGACTGTTATAAACGATCAGCCCGTCTTGCCTTCAGCCGAATTCACATACCTCAACCGTACTGTCAGGCTTACACTGAAACAAGAGCATGCTGAGAAAATCCTTTCCGAACTTAAGGAAATCAACTTTGTTTACGGTCTCGACAGCAACACATACTGGGAACTGGTCCGCAAAAACTCGATCAAATACTGGCTCAGCATGGACCGGCACGAGATATTTGATATTGAGGTAATTAAGCCCTGAACGGGGCGTTGACCCGTCCTGAATCATAACGCCCCTGATGGGGCTCTGCAACTGGGTGGTGCCCTGAACGGGGCGTTGCCCCGCCCTAAATCATAACGCCCCTGACGGGACTTAAATACTACATTATCTGGTTCTTAAGCCCCCCTTTAGGGGGGATGGGGGGTGGTACAAAGTGGTATGACACGCAATCTTCCGAGTGGTGGTAGTACC